>CAUWDF010000007.1:0-33423 GCA_963557245.1 uncultured Bulleidia sp. | reverse complement strand
AATTATAAACTCACATTAGATGTTGCACTTAATTTGACAAATTACTTACAAAAAAGAAGGACGCTATCCCATGGATAACGCCCTTCTTTTACTCTTGTGGTGGTAATAAGATTACTTTTAGTTTTTCGTATGCAGCACTGGCGAACAGAATCACACAGGCCGCAATGCTGATATAATCTACAATCTGTTCTAACATGTACTTTCTCCTACGACACGATACTGCGTCCATTTGCCACTTCGATACCGGAGAACAAAGAATATAATGCGAGTGATCCAATCCAAATACATCGCAATACGTGTTCCCACAACTCCTAGACCACATACAGTACCAAAGAGATACGCTCCAAACACACGACATAGGAACATACTTGCTACTCCTACATACATCGTATATTTTGCATCTCCTGCAGCTCTTAGACACGTGGGGAGAACAAAGGAAGGTGCATGCAAGAATGCAACTGCAAAGCATTCCATTCCTAATATTGTCTCCGCAATCTGAAAAGTCTCTGGTGTCATCGTATACATTCTCAGAGCATATGGACTGAGAATGAATATAAATATATTATCTACAATTGCCATTCCATAGGCAAGCTTCATCAGCTTGCGTATGTACATACGTGCCTGATCCATCTCGCCTGCGCCAACACACTGACCAACGACTGTAACAACCGCTAACATTACCGCTTCTTCCGTTGCGTAGCAAAGGACACTCAGACTGTTCGTAACACCATTCGCCGCAATCTGCATCGTACCATATGTTGCTACAATCATCGATATCACAATTTTTCCCACTTGGAAAAGACCATTCTCAATTCCATTTGGTATCGCAATCGAAAGAATCTTCTTTACGATACCCTTCTTCCAAGAGAATACATCTGGCCAATTGATCGATATCGGATTCTCTGCATAAGTACATAACGCAATCATAATGATTGCCGCAACAACACGAGATAAGAGTGTCGGCCAAGCAGCCCCCGCCGCTCCCATATGAAGCTGATAAATACAAATATAGTTTCCGATAATATTAATTCCATTCATTAAAATAGATACGACCATCGTCACTTTTGTACGATTCATACTTCGATAGAGTGCCGAGGCACTGTTATACATTCCAATAAATGGAAAGGAGAGTGCTGTGATCCAAAAATACACCTTTGCATTCGTCATAACATCTGGAGCTACACTTCCATATAACAAGTGTAATATCTGCCCATGGAACACAAAACAGAACAAGCCTAGGAAAGAGGAAATCAAAAAACTGATCATAACCAGTTGTGATGCTGACTTCTTCGTATTCTCCATATCTTTATTTCCTAAATATTGAGAAACGATGACCGCACCTCCACCAGCTAAAGCCGCCAACAGACGAATCACAAGATTGTTGACATCATTAACGATTGAAATTCCCGATATCGCTGCCTCTCCAGCGACCGATACCATGATTGTATCTGCCATACCGACAATCATGATCAAGAGCTGTTCTATCAAAAGTGGTACAATCAATCGTCGCAATTGTGCACTCGTAAACATTTTTTTCATAACCACCTCTTCATCCGTATTATTTTACATGTTTCCTATCCAATCAACAGAAAAACCGAACCAATTTTCTTCGATTCGGTCTTTCCATTTATTTCTTACGAGCAATATGTAATAAGCGCATTGCATTTAAAATACATAACATAGCAACCCCTGTGTCAGCAAAGATAGCCATCCACATATTCGCATACCCAAACGCAATCAAAATCAATGTCAATATCTTGATACCAATAGCTCCATAAATATTTTGGTTCGCCGTACGGATGATACGTTTCGCCGATGCAATAGCAAGGGAGATTGCCATCGGACGATCATCCATCAATACAACATCCGCAGCTTCAATTGCAGCATCGGATCCCATTCCTCCCATAGCAAAGGCAACATCAGCATTAGCTAGTACTGGAGCATCATTGACACCATCCCCTACAAATGCAGTGATTCCACCATTCTTTTTGATATCTAATAAAGCTTGTACTTTATCTTCTGGCATGCATTCTCCAAGAGCTCGATCGACCTGTAATCGTTTGCCTATCTGATCTGTGATTTCCTGAGCATCCCCAGACACAATAACACACTTCTTACCTTCTTCATGTAACGTACGTACTGCTTCGATCGCATCTTCTTTCAGCTGATCTCGCAATACAAGACAACCTTCATAAATACCATCTTTCGCTACATAGACTAACGTTCCTGTTTCGTTGCATTCTGTAAATGCAATCCCGTTTTCTTTTAATAGTTTTGCATTTCCTGCTAAAATCACGACACCTTCAACAGTGACAGAAAGACCTCTACCAGCAATTTCTTTTACATCTTTCACAAGAGATTCATCAATATTTCCTTGGTAAGCTGCTTGAATTCCACGGGCAATCGGATGATTCGAATAATGTTCTGCATAAGCTGCATCTCTTACAATATCAGAATCCTCTTTCTCTACGAACATCTGTTCTACCGCGAAAGTACCAGAGGTCAATGTCCCTGTCTTATCCATCACAACCGTATCAACTTTTGCAAGAGCATCGATTACATTCGCTCCCTTTACAAGAACACCACGCGAAGAAAGGCCACCAATACCAGCAAAAAAAGATAATGGAATCGAAATAACAAGAGCACAAGGACAAGATACTACTAGTAACGTACATGCACGATAGATACCTTCTTGCATATTGCCCGTAACCATCGTCACCACGATACCAGTCACAATCGCAGCTACAACAACAAGTGGTGTATAGTAACGTGAGAACTTCGTAATGAACTTCTCATGTTCTGCTTTATTTGTATCACTATTTTCAACAAGGTCTAAAATTCTAGCAACCGTAGATTCGCCATATTCTTTTGTGACACGTACTTCTAATACACCAGTCTCATTGACCGAACCAGAAATCACTTCATCTGCCACATCCACATCACGTGGTTTCGATTCTCCCGTCAAAGAAGAGGTATCTAATGAAGAAGCACCTTTTACAATAATACCATCTAAAGGAACTCTTTCTCCTGGCTTTACCTGAATGACCTCACCTATTTCAACTTCTTCAGGATCGACCGTTACATAACTACCATCTCTTAAGACGCTCGCATGATCTGGGCGAATATCCATCAGATCCCCAATTGACTTACGACTCTTTGCGACCGCAAGATCCTGGAAATATTCTCCAATCTGATAGAACAACATAACGCCAGCCGCCTCTTTAAAGTCCTGTAAGTATAAAGCCGCAAATGTTGCAAGTGCCATCAAGAAATTCTCGTCGAACACCTGTCCTTTACCTATGTTACGGATTGCTTTCCAAATGACATCATAACCAAGTACAAGATAAGCGAACATAGCTAGTACCATTGTATATGTCTCATTTTTCATAAATAAGCTCAATACAAATAAAATTGCGCCAAGGATCAGACGAATGAAAATGTTCTTAGCATCATCCTGTACAGATTCTTGTTGCGTGGTATAGACACTCACTTCGACTTCCGGTTCTTCTTTCGCTATCATTTGTATCATTTCTTTTTCGATACGTGAACGATCTTTCGGAAGGCAAGATACGGTAAGCTTTTCATGCATGAAGTCTGCACTGCTATCTATGACACCTGAAATCTTCTTCGTATTTTCTGCCATTTTCATTGCACAAGCCGCACAATCAATCCGATGCATACGATATTCATAAGTCTTAATCTTACCAGCTGATTCTTTTATAATCGTTGGATTCTTCTGATCTTCTTCAATCAGATGACGCATCTGCTTTTCAACCATATTTTCCTGTTCTAAAAGAACATCATATTGCAGACGAGAATGAATACCAAATTCAAATGTAACATTCTTTGTACCAGGAAGTTTTGCAATCTCTTCTTCCAATTCTTTGGCACAAGCCGCACAATCCATACCATCTACAACAAAACGACAATGCATATAAGAATCGCTCTCTTTTTCAATGATAGGATTTTTCTGATCCTCTTCAATGAGCTGGATCATCTTTTTTTCGACATTTTCTGCTTTATCATCTTCCACGGTATACTTTAGATGAGATGTAATCCCGAACTCTAATGTGCAGTTCGTAACCCCATCTAATTTACCGATTTCTTCTTCTAATTCTTTTGCACAAGCGGAACAGTCAATGCCTTCAATTTTAAATTTCTGTTCGGACATACGCACCTCCGTTATTTGAACGGTTGTTCAAATGTTCTATCTTTAGAATAATTCTACTGTGTACGTTTGTCAACGATTGAACATCGTTTTCATAGGAATCAAATAAAGAGATGCTATAATCTATCCATGATCAAAACAAATTGGCATACACACACGAACCGTTGCGGACATGCGGTCGGAAAAGATGAAGATTATGTCCGTTCCGCTATACAGGCAGGTCTTACAACCTTAGGATTTTCAGACCACTGCGCCTACCATAAATCCTCTCCAGATATCCGTATGAATATGGATCAAGTAGAGGATTATATAACTTCCATCCGTTCTTTACAAAAGAAATATGAAAAAGATATTACTCTCTATCTAGGCATGGAAGTAGAATGTTACCAAAGTCAATGGGAAACCCTCTCTCAATATCGCAAATCTCTTGATTATTGTATTCTTGGGCAGCATCGCATCAATTGGGATGAAGAAAGCTCCTATGATATTCATACTGGAAATGCACTCATGCGTTATGTATCCCAGATACAATACGCCTGCGAACATTCCCTTTGCGACTGCATTGCCCATCCAGATGTTTGTATGTGGTCCTATCCCGTATTGGATGAAACGGTACGTACAGCAGCTCATGCAATTGCAGAAATCGCAAAAAAGTATAACATTCCATTAGAGATTAACTGTGGCTCAGGAGTACGTTTTGGAAAAGAAATGTACCAAGATGGACCACGTTACGCCTATCCGGTACGTATCTTCTTTGAAGAAGCAGCGAAAGTCGGAAGTCGCGTCATGATTGGACTGGACATTCATGATCCAAAGTTATTCTTAACCGATACCTATCTCAATCGTGCTCTAGAAGTCGTAGAAGGACTTCCACTCCATATTGAAGAAGATATTAATCTTGCGGAAGAAGCAAAAGAACGTAAATTATATTTCTTTTAACAAAAAATGCTTAGGAAATCCTAAGCATTTTTCTTATTCTAACTCAAAAGCACCCGTATATAACTGATAATACTGCCCCTTCTTGGCAAGAAGTTCTTCATGCGTACCTCTTTCAATAATACGACCATGATCTAATACAATAATAACATCGGAATTTTTAACTGTAGAAAGACGATGCGCAATAACAAATACAGTACGTCCATGCATTAAACGATCCATACCTGTCTGTACGATCTGTTCGGTACGCGTATCGATTGAAGAAGTCGCTTCATCCATGATCATGACTGGAGGATCCGCAACAGCCGCACGTGCAATCGCTAATAACTGACACTGTCCTTGTGAAAGATTCGAATCATCTCCACTAAGCATAGTCTGATAGCCATCTGGCAAGTGACGAATGAACGCATCTGCACCAGATAACTTAGCTGCCGCAATACATTCACCATCCGTTGCATCTAAACGTCCATAACGGATATTATCCATAACTGTACCTGTAAATAATACGGTATCCTGCAAGATAATACCTAAAGAACGACGTAAAGAAGACTTTTTAATCTTATTGATATTAATTCCATCATAACGAATCTTACCATCCGCAATATCATAGAAACGATTGATCAAATTGGTAATCGTTGTCTTTCCAGCACCCGTCGCACCAACAAAGGCAATCTTCTGTCCTGGTCTACCATAGAGATTAATGCCATGCAAAATCTCTTTATCTGGTTTATAGGAAAAATCTACATCATCGAACTGAATATTTCCCTTCAATGGTGTATAAGTGATTGTACCATCTGCTTTATGTGGATGTTTCCAAGCCCACATACCAGTTGATTCTTCTGTTTCTTCTAGTGTTCCGTTCTTTTCCGTCACGTTGACAAGTTCTACATAACCTTCATCTGTTTCTACTTCTTCATCTAATAAGGCAAAGATACGTGCCGCACCAGCAAGACCCATAACTGTAGAATTGATCTGTGGCGATACCTGCTGAATCGAACCAGAAAAATGTCTGCACATGCCTAAGAAAGGAACAAATACAGCAATTGAGAATGGCAATCCAGAAATACTAATATTAGGGAAATGTGTCTCTAACATAAGACCACCAGCAAGCGCTACAAGAACATAAATAATATAGTTCACATTATTTAAGATAGGCATCAATGTATTAGAATACTTATTCGCAGCATAAGAAGCCTGATAAAGTTCTTCATTCACTTCATCAAATGTCTTCTCTGTCTCTTCTTCATGATTAAAGACTTTAACAACCTTCTGACCATTGATCATCTCTTCTACAATGCCTTCTGTATTCGCTACAGCTTTCTGTTGTGCCATAAAATACTTGGCACTCTTACCACCAATCTTCTTTGTAATGAATATAGTGAGAACCGCACCACCAACAATAATGAGTGCCATTGGTACACTATAATACATCATGATACAAAGAATTGTTGTAATTGTAATAAGCGAAATTAGCAACTGTGGAAAAGACTGGGAGATCATCTGACGCATCGCATCTACATCGTTTGTATAATACGACATGATATCGCCATGTTTATGCGTATCGAAATAACGAATTGGTAAAGATTCCATATGTTCAAACAAACGATTCCGCATCTTCTTCAAGAAGCCTTGCGTAAAGATTGCAATGAGCTGATTATAAGCAATCGATACAATCAGACCTACTACATAGAGTCCTCCTAAGAGGAATACAAAATGCATGACCTGTGGCTTTACTTCTACCCATGGAATATTATTCGTCCAGCTATTCTCCAATACCGCAATGACATTCTGTTGGAAGATGGATGGCAATGCACTGATGATCGCATTCATAAGGATAAATACAATAATCAATGGTAACATCTTTGGATAAAACTCAAACATCATACGAATCAAACGTTTTAATGTTTGTAAATATCCAGCTGTTCTATTCTTCATGCGGCCACCTCCTCTTGAATTGTCTCTGTGTCTTTCTTATTTTGAGATAGATAGATCTCACGATAGATTGCATTGGTATGCAATAATTCCTCTGGCGTACCGACCTGATCAATATGACCATTATCTAAGACAATGATACGATCTGCATCTTCTACAGAAGAAGTACGTTGCGCGATAATA
The DNA here is from genome assembly GCA_963557245.1 of uncultured Bulleidia sp. Taxonomy (GTDB): domain Bacteria; phylum Bacillota_I; class Bacilli_A; order Erysipelotrichales; family Erysipelotrichaceae; genus Bulleidia. The sequence continues at coordinate 26,204 of CAUWDF010000007.1, read as the reverse complement.
ATCTTTGTTGTTTCTGGAATATATTCACGCATTGCTTTTCGAATGATGGCATCTGTTTTTGTATCTACTGCAGAAGTACTATCGTCTAAGATTAAAACTTTTGGCTTTTTCAAAAGCGCACGAGCAATACATAATCTCTGTTTCTGGCCACCAGAAACATTCGTACCTCCTTGTTCAATATAAGTATCATATCCATCTGGCATCTGATCGATGAACTCATCCGCACATGCTAAATGACATACATGTTTTACTTCTTCTAAAGAAGCATCTTTATTACCCCAACGGATATTATCCGCAATCGTACCAGAGAAAAGAACATTTTTCTGTAATACCATTGCAACCGCATCGCGTAATGCCTTTAAATCATAATCACGTACATCTTCTTTTCCAACTCGTACTGCACCTTCTGTCACATCATAGAGACGTGGAATCAGCTGTACAAACGAAGACTTAGAACTACCTGTACCACCGATAATACCGATTGTTTCACCGGAACGTATATGAATATCGATATCTTCTAAGACCGGGCGATCCGCTGTACTTGTATACTTAAAACGAACATGATCAAAATCAATCGAACCATCTTTTACTTCTTGGATTGCATTCTCTTTGGATACAATTGTACTCTTTTCAGCCAATACTTCTGCAATACGTTCTCCAGATTCCTCTGAAAATGTAATCATAACAAAAATCATAGACATCATCATCAAAGAAGACAAAATCTGGAAAGAATATGTCAACAAAGTAGAGAACTGTCCAATATCTAAGGTACCATCTAAGATAATTTGACGTGAACCAACACTCAATACAAATAACATGACAGTATATAAGCATCCTTGCATAATTGGATTATTCAAAGCTAAGATACGTTCTACTTTTGTGAAGATTTTACGGATATTCTCTGAAGCAGTATCAAACTTTTCATTCTCATAGTCTTCTCTTACAAAGGACTTCACAACGCGAATACCCTTTACATTCTCTTCTACCGAAGCATTCAATTTATCATACATTGGAAATGCCTTACGGAAGATTGGCATTGTAATCTTCGCAATAACAAATAAAGCAATGCCCAAAACTGGAATCACAAGCAAAAAAATGAATGCCATTGACCCACCCATAATATATGCCATCACGAAAGAAAAGATTAGATTCAACGGTGCTCTAACCGCTGTACGTATAATCTGCATAAATGCAATCTGAACATTTTGGATATCTGTTGTCAGACGTGTCACAAGAGAAGCATTCGAAAAATGATCGATATTTTCAAACGAGAACTTCTGAATATTATAGAAGACATCGTGTCTTAGATTCTTTCCAAATCCACTACTTGCTCGTGAGCAAAAAATACCAGCTAAATATCCACATATAAGAGCCACAAATGCCATCAGCAATAACTTCCACCCATAGCTCATAATTTCTGGTACACCTGCGCCGGCACGTATATCGTTCACTAACATCGCAATTGTAAAAGGAATCAGAGCTTCCATCAGAACTTCTCCCACCACAAATAACGGTGTCAGAATCGTATCCTTTTTATATTCTCGGATACTCTTCATTAGCTGTTTTATCATGAATGAACCAACCTTTCTCTTAAATTCTTACCTTTTATATCATATAAATTCGCTACCGAACAGTCTTTACAATATATTAAAATAATATATAAAAATGCCACAAAATAAAAGCACTCCAACAAATTCTGTTGAAATGCTAATGATATATATCGGAAAAAGTAAATGATTATTTACCTAAATATTCTTTAATCTGTTCGAATACACCCGTACCATCAAGCTTGTATTCTTTTAACAGAGTCTTCCAGTCTGCACTCTGACCAAATCCATACATTCCAATGCGGTGAATCTTACGTGGACACTTCTCTGTAGAAATTTCCGAAATCATAGAACCGAGTCCACCAACGACAGAATGTTCTTCTACTGTAAAGATCTGCTCATTCGCTTCGAGGACTTTTAAGATACCGTCTTCATCCGCTGGCTTGATTGCACAAATATCTACAACAGTAGGATCCAGACCTATTTCCTGTAACTTAGGTAGAGCTTCCAATGTAGACTGTACCATTAAACCTGTACAGAAAATAGCAATCTTAGATGTACCTTCATGCAGAATATTGACCTTTGTAACATCAAATACTTTGTTTTCATCGAAAACATCTTCTACTTTCGAACGTCCTAAACGCACATAACATGGACGATCTGTAGATGCGACATAATCAATGACTGCCTTTGTTTCCCACTGGTCACATGGTGCATATACTTCAAGACCTGTGATATCACGCATAATCGCAATATCTTCAATAGCCTGGTGAGTAACACCATCTTCACCAACAGTAATACCAGAATGAGAACCGACAATCTTAACATTTAACTGTGGATATGCAACACTGTTACGAATCTGTTCCCATACACGACCTGTACAGAACATAGCGAAACTAGATGCGAATGGAATATATCCAGAAGCCGCAAAACCAGCGGATACACCAATCATATCTGCTTCGGCAATACCCATATCAAAGAAACGATCTGGACATACTTTCTGTGCTTCTGCACTATGTGTAGATCCAGCAAGATCAGCATCTAATACAACAATCTTTGGATTTTCCTGAACAAGCTTGGCGATTTCTTCACCGTAAGCTTCACGTGTAGCCTTAGCCATCTTATTCGCCCTCCTCAAGATCCTTTAATGCGATCTGTGTCTGTTCGGCATTTGGAGCCTTTCCATGCCAACCTACCTGGTTCTCCATGAAAGAGACACCCTTACCTTTAATTGTTTTAGCAACAATGCAAGTTGGCTTTCCTTTTACTGTCTTTGCTTTGTCAAAGGCATCCTTTAGCTGCTGGTAGTCATGTCCATCAACGGAAATTACATGCCAGCCAAATGCCTTGAACTTTTCTTCGAATGGTGCAGGTCCGATGACTTCTTCGGTTGGTCCATCGATCTGCAGTCCGTTCTGATCAATAATAGCGCAGAGATTATCTAGCTTATAATGACCAGCTGCCATTGCAGCTTCCCATACCTGACCTTCTTCTGCTTCCCCATCACCTACTAATGTATAGATACGATGATTATTCTTACCTAAACGATTAGCAAGTGCCATACCTACAGCAGCACTGATTCCTTGTCCTAAAGAACCTGTGGACATATCAATGCCTTCCAGCTTGTTAATGTCCGGATGACCCTGTAGTCTAGAGTTAAATTTACGGAACGTTAATAATTCTTCTTCAGAAATAACACCTTTTTCCGCTAATACAGCATAAAGAAGCGGAGACGCATGTCCCTTAGAAAGGACAAAACGGTCACGATTACGAGATCCTGCGTTCTCTTTTGTAAAGTCCATAACTTCAAAATAAAGAACCGTCAGAATATCAGCAGCTCCAAGTGCTCCTCCTGGATGACCGGAATTTGCGTTCGATACTTCTTTAATAATGTTGATGCGGATGTTCTTTGCGTGTTTCTTTAACACTTCAATATCCATGTCAGCCTCCATTTTTGCGTGAATATAATACCATAAAATAGACACTTTTTCTTCCCTAATTGTGTAAAAAAGGCCTATTTATCACAAGATATATTTTTCACATTTTTTACAAACATTTATTTTGTATATTACACACCGTTTTTTCGAGTTCTCGTATGTCATGAATGACCGGAATCGCGAGACTACATTTTCGCTTTCCCGCCGTCCAAATCCATATTGCATGCATCCCTGCTTGGATTGCTCCATAGACATCATTGCGGAATATATCTCCTACATAGACCGACTCTTCCGGTTGTACACCTAAGCGTTCCATAGCCACCTGAAATAAACGCAAATCCGGTTTTTTATATCCAAAGTCTCCGGATACAATAATCGCTTCTTCTGCAAAATAATTCCGTAATCCACTCTGGTCTAGCTTTTTACGTTGTCCAAAAGATGGGCCATTGGTAATGATTCCTAACTTGTATTGCTTTCCTAAAGACTGCAATACTTCTGCCGCCCCTTCAAAAGGGACACAGTACTTCCATAAGTTCGAATCCCATTTTTCATTGAACTCTTCATAAGGAATAGCAATCTGATACTTATCCATAAGCATCTCTTTGACATAATTTTTATTCTTATTTCCTCTTTCATCCCACAACATAACATCTTGTAAGATGGATTCAAAAGTAAGAGAATCCAGCTCTTTTGTATACGCCTTTAAAATATCTCTGTAACAATCATAGGCATATACTTCACGATTTCCAAGCGTATCATCAAAATCAAAAAAGATTGCTTTGATCATGCTTTTTTCTCCTGTAAGAAAGCTTGGTATGCATCTTTGATTTCTTGTGGTGCCCAGTCATAGATTCCTTCATATTCCCCTTCACGTGTATAGTCGATATAATATCGAAAAAAGAATACGCTCTTTTCTTCCTGTGTCATTGTATTCCAGTTATCTGGCAGTTTTTCCATATGTCACCTCTTCCTTCATATCCTAAAACAAAACCGTCTTTTACAAAAAGACGGCATAAAATGAGTCTTACCTATCGTAAACTTTTTGATACAAAGTCACAAATTTCTCAGCGAGGATGCCAAAGCTTTCTGCAGACATGAGTTGATCTTCCGCATGTGTCAATAATAGATCCATTGAAATATCTTCTCCCTGTGCCGTCTTCGTAAGAAGCTGGGCATGTGCTTCATGACCTAATACATAGGCATTCTGACCTTCTTTGATCAGCTTCTCTGCTTCTTCAAAATTACCTTCTGCAGCCGCATCTATTGCACTAATATAATTCGAACGAGCTGTTCCAACTGAAGCAATAATATTAAATGCGATTAATTCTGTACCTTCCATATAGCTCTCCTTCTCTTCTTTATTTTACCAAATCCGAAGGCTATTGGATCAACAGTTCCTCCACGAGATCTAATACCGTCTTTCCATCCATCAGACCATACGAACGCATATCGATTGCGCCAATCGGTACCCCTGGAAATTCTTTCTCTAGTTTGTCTTTTGCGAAACGCACCTGTGGTCCAACTAAAATAACATCTGCATCCGATCCATATTTTGGTGCTTCTGTTAAAGAATACGCATCAATCGTATAATCTCTACCTCTACGATGCGCTTCCTGCCTCATTTTATTCACGAGAAGACTCGTTGACATTCCGGCAGAGCAGAACATTACAATTTTCTTAGACATAATGATAACCTCTTTTTCAAAATGAATTGTTACTATTATTTTAAGACGAAATACTGCTTATTTCAATGTATCAAGAACGAAAAAGACGTATCCTACGATACGTCTAAAGGAGATCTTGATGAGTTGGATTTGGGCAACTTAATTTTGCAAAGAGATAGAATAGATAACGGCGTTCCTCCATGGATAGACTATGCATAACTTCTTCTTGCCAAGAATATATCGAATTCAGAGTCTCTTCCGCAATTGCCTTCCCTTCCTCCGTTATCGATAGTTCGTATTTGCGGCGATCCTCTGTACTCTTTTTACGAGAAAGAAGATTGGATTTGATTGCTTTACTTATAATTTTACCAGCTGAGCTTGTATCAATCTTTAAACGTTCCGCAATAAACTCTTGCGTACAGCCGGGATTAGCATAAACATGTAAACAGACCGCATTGATTAAAATTGTAACATCTGTACATGACTGCCTTCTTTGAATATAGCGTCGAATACAACGGCTTCCATTTAAGATCCGTAAACCTAACATACAAGAATTATATTTTTTTATAATTTCTTTATCGAGTTGTGGCATAATACTCCTCCATTGTCACACCTTCTTTATGAATTTTACTTGCTTCTTCTGTTCCTACATAACGAAAACTCCAAGGACTAAATTGAATGCCTGTGATATTCTCCTTTCCTTCAGGATAGCGCAAAATAAACCCATATTGCCATGCATTCTCCTTTAGCCATGCAAAAGCACTCGTATTGGCAAAATCCGGATCAAGCTCATATTGACGATCCACCGTACCAATATCTAAAGCAAGACCAAGCATATGTTCCGATACACCTGGATAACAATCAATCTGTTTCGCACGTTCTTCGCCATATTTCTCACAATAATAATTCCATAAATATGTCTGTGAAGCATAACTACGATATCCCGATATGAGATATAAAGAAATGCCATCCTTCGATGCACTTTGAAACATCTCTTGTAATGGACGGATGACTTCGGAACGTAAATAGATTTTATTTTGGCAAGGAACCGTTACGAGTGCAAGAGAATCAGGTACATAATGCGGATCAATCGGATGCGAATAATCTGCGATACGATAAAGACTGGCATCCGAGGTCGTATCAATCAGAGCCGGAAGTGGTTCCGGACTTGGTTCTGGTTTTGGAACAGGGACAGGATCCGGCTCAGAAACAGGTTCTTCTGGCAACGGTTCTACAACCTCTGGTTGTACTGCATCTGCCACAAGACGATCACTGCGTCCTGTCAAGACAAGATAAAGAAGCCCTGAAGCAATAATGACACACAATGCAATGACCATACATAGTTTTATATAAATCGAGTTACCGGACTTGTTCATATGTGTATTGTAAACGAATTCACAAGTTAATTCTAGCTAACAATGAACATTTATAAAAAAACGTGCAGTATTTCTACTACACGTCTCACTTATTTCTGATACTTAGCAAGTCCTTCTGCCAATTTCTTACGTACTTCTTCGCGAAGAGTCGCTGGTTCCACAATTTCTAAACCATCCATATATTGCTGCGCAAGCCAAATAATACTACGTTTTGGTGCGGAAGCAACAAGACGGAAATGTTCCTGATCAATCTTTTCTGTATGCACATCTTTACCGAACTCTTCAATCATATATCCCATCAAACGTACATGACAAATGGCTTGGAATGGCACCAAATCATCACTGTACATAAAAATACGATGTTTTGCATATTCATATGGATCTTGACTCTTCTCGAGTGGTAAAACTTCTTCCTCTCCAAGTTCGATATTCCGAATGAGATCAATACGATAATGATAGAACCCCTGCAGCTCCTTATTTGTAGCAACTAAATAAGGTCGTCCATCACGATGTACGATGTAACGTGGTTCTACATTATATGTCTTTCCTTCATGACGTTCCACTAACTTCTTATCACTGTTGTATTCCATATAATTAAATACAACATTTTTCTTATATTCGATTGCATCACTTAAAAGTTCTTCCGTATAAAAAGGATATTTATTTTCAATCTTCGTTTTATTTGGAAGATATGCTTTTGCATAATATCTTTTCTGGTCATAGCGGGACTGGGTACTTAACAACTTGTGGATCAGATCCTTAGAAGCTCTTTCTGGAATATAGACAGAGGCGTGAATCGCATTGCACAGCCATAGAATCTCCGAGAAATCAAATAGACGTTCTCTTAAGTAATATCCCTTCTTATTCTCTTCATATGTGGATATGTCATACCCAAATTCTTTTAACATATCGATAATAGAATAGAATGTTCGACGATCCATGAAAATATTGTATTTTCTTTCGAGGATCTTATTGAACTGTGGTCGTGTCAAAATGTGGGATGCATCTGTTTCATCCAGCAGGATACGCAGTACTGCAAGTACATTCTGTTTTTTTTTTTCTGCCATAAATCATTCTCCTTAAAAAAATCCCACTTGCCTTTCCATTATCACATAAAAAAACAGATTTGAGACATATATCTATCTCAAATCTGTTCAAAATCATTAACGGAAGTAATCTACTGCACCGCGGAAGATACAATCCTGTAGATTCTTATCTGGAATATTCGCATATAAGCCTTCACCAGAACGCTCAGAATGACCCATCTTACCAAAGATACGACCATCTTCAGAAGTGATTCCTTCAACTGCCATAACCGAGTTATTTGGATTGAAACGTACATCCGATGTTGGATTACCATCTAAATCCACATACTGTTCTGCAATCTGACCATTCTCAATTAATGTATGCAGTAATTCTGGTTCACAAACGAAACGACCTTCGCCATGCGAAATAGCAACATTATGAATATCACCAACATTTGCATATGTTAACCATGGAGACTTATTGGAAGCAACTCTTGTACGAACAAGCATAGACTGGTGTCTACCAATTGTATTGAATGTCAGTGTTGGGCAATGTTCATCTGTATCAATAATCTTTCCAAATGGCACAAGACCTAACTTAATCAGAGCCTGGAAACCATTACAGATACCACACATCAGACCTTCTCTTTCATCCAGAAGTTCTGTAACAGCAGCCTTTACCTTAGGATTACGGAAGAATGCTGTAATGAACTTTGCGGAACCTTCTGGTTCATCACCACCAGAAAATCCACCAGGAATAGCAATAATATGAGAAGCACGGATCTTTTCTGCAAAAGCATCTGCACTCTTTTCAATATCTTCTGGTGTTAAGTTACGAATGACAAAGATTTCTGCTTCAGCACCACATCTTTCGAATGCATGTGCTGTATCCCACTCACAGTTCGTTCCTGGGAATACTGGAATCAATACATGTGGATGTTCTACATGATAAGAAGCATGTTTTACTTCTTCTGTTTCATAAGAAATCTTTTCAATTTTCTTTTCTTCCTGAACACCTGTATATGGGAATACTGGCTGTAACTTATCTTCATAAATCTTCTGAACATCTGCAAGAGTGATGGTTCCTTCGGAAGTTCTGAGTTCATATGCTTCCATTGTATGACCAAGGCATGGCAAATCGAGTTCTTCTGCACTTTCAATCATAAATGCACCATAGCACTTATCAAATGCATGCTTTGTATCGAAAGCAGAACCAGCTTCAAAGCCAATGCCATTACCAACACCAGCCTTGAGGATTCCTTCCGCAATACCACCATTAGCTAATGTCCATACCGATAATACTTTACCATCCTGGATCAGCTCTTCCATCTTATCAAATGTAGCACGTACACTTTCATAATCTGGTTCTCCATTCTGATAAGTAGGCGCAAGATAATAGACCGAATGACCTGCCCCCTTCCACTCATTTGTCATCACTTTATCCGCCTTTGTCGTAGATACTGCAAAAGCAATCAATGTTGGTGGAACATCAATATCTTCAAATGTACCAGACATAGAGTCCTTACCGCCAATAGCGGCTGTCTCAAGCTCTAACTGTGCTTTTAAAGCACCGAGCAGAGCACCGAATGGAAGACCCCATCTCTTTGGATCTCTATACATATGGCCAAAATATTCCTGGAAGGACATCCAAGCATGTCTTGCACTACCACCTGTCGCAACAATCTTAGCCAGTGCTGCAATAACAGATTCCTGTGCACCGATGAATGGAGATTTTTCCATTTCATATGGATCAAAGCCCCAAGACATTAAGGATGCTGTATTTGTTTCCGCATTTAAGACTGGAATCTTAGCTGCCATAGCCTGTGCAGGTGTGAGCTGTTTCTTACCACCGAACGGCATTAAGACAGTACCTGCACCAATTGTAGAGTCAAATCTTTCTACAAGACCCTTCTGGGAACAAATATTGAGGTCACCGGCAAGATCCTTGAAGCGCTGCTCAAATGTACGTGTATCTTCAACAGCTTCTTTTTCTACTGGCTTTTCAACGCAAATATTTGTATAACGCTTCGCACCATTCGAATTTAAGAATTCTCTAGAAATGTTAACGATATTGGTACCATCCAGTTCCAGTACCATACGTGGCTCTTCTGTAACTTCGGCAACAATTGTAGATTCTAAGTTCTCATCACTTGCAAATGCCTGGAACTTTTCTGCATCCTTTGCAGCAACACAGACAGCCATTCTTTCCTGAGATTCCGAAATAGCAAGTTCCGTACCATCGAGACCTTCATACTTCTTAGGAACCTTATTTAGATTGATATGCAGACCATCTGCTAACTCACCAATCGCAACCGAAACACCACCAGCACCGAAGTCATTACATCTCTTAATGAGTTTTGTAGCTTCACCATTACGGAATAATCTCTGTAACTTTCTTTCTTCTGGTGCATTACCCTTCTGTACTTCTGCACCATCCTTCGCTAAGGATTCTACATTATGGGACTTGGAAGAACCTGTAGCTCCACCACATCCATCTCTACCTGTCTTACCGCCTAATAAGATGATAAGGTCACCCGGCTGAGGAGTATCACGAACAACATTTTCAGCAGGAGCTGCCGCAATAACACCACCAACTTCCATACGTTTTGCAACATAACCTGGGTGATAGATTTCTGTAACATGTCCTGTCGCAAGACCAATCTGGTTACCATAAGAAGAATAGCCATTCGCAGCTGTTGTTACAATCTTACGTTGTGGCAGCTTACCTTTCATTGTATCTTCTACTGGTGTTAATGGATCTGCAGCACCAGTTACACGCATTGCTTGGTAGACATAAGATCTTCCCGATAATGGGTCACGAATGGCACCACCAAGACATGTAGCAGCACCACCGAATGGTTCAATTTCGGTTGGATGATTATGTGTCTCATTCTTGAACATTAATAACCAATCCTGATCTTCACCATCTACATCTACAGTGATCTTTACAGAACATGCATTGATTTCTTCAGATTCATCAAGATCCTTTAACTTACCAGCTTTCTTTAATGCCTTTGCTCCGATTGTACCAAGATCCATTAAAGTAATTGGCTTTTCTTTTCTACCTGCATAAATCTTCTTACGAAGTTCAAGATAGTTATCATACATTTCACGGACATCATCATCTTCGATATCCACATCTTCAATAATCGTATTGAATGTTGTATGACGGCAATGATCACTCCAATACGTATCAATCACTTTAATTTCTGTAATACGTGGATCTCTCTTCTCCTCATCACGGAAATAAGCCTGTAAGAACTGAATATCTGCAAGATCCATAGCAAGACCATGATCACTTAAGAACTGCTTCAGTCCTTCTTCATCTAACTGATTAAATCCCTCTAATACAGGTGGAAGAGCAGGCTTCTCATGTGTCTGATGAATTGTTTCTGGCTTTTCCATTGCAGCTTCACGAGATTCAACTGGATTGATCAATGTTTCTTTAATCTTTTTCTTATCTTCTTCTGTAAGATTGCCCTTAATGTAGTACAGACGCGCTGTGCGTACTTCAGGTCTTTGTTTCATTATCGATAACTGAATGCACTGAGAAGCAGAGTCAGCACGCTGATCGAACTGGCCAGGTAAATACTCTACCGCCAATACCCATTCGTTCTCTTCAGGAGCTGGTGCTTCCTCTTCATACAGATCATCTACCTGTGGTTCAGAAAGAATGGTTCTTTCCGCATTTCGATAATCTTCTGCATCGATATTTTCGATATCATAGCGATTGAAAATACGAACATCTTCAATATCTTCCGACAATAAAGCTGTCTTCAGGTCATTGAGTACACCTTTGGCTTCAACAGCGAAAGGCTTCTTTTTTTCAACAAAGCAGCGATAAACTGTCATTTCCTTATTCTCACTTTCTTCCAATATCTGTACGGTAGTGCATCTTATCAAATGTAATCTCCGATACACCCTTATAGGCATGTTCTAATGCCTCAGCAAGATCTTTTCCTTTTGCAGTAATACCCAGGACACGACCACCATTTGTATAGAACTTACCTTCTTCTAATTTAGTACCAGCATGGTATACAATGACACCTTCATGCTGACCATTGGCATCGAGACCATGAATCTCTTTTCCCTTTTCATAGCTCTCTGGATATCCACCAGAAGCTTCTACAACACATGCACATGCTTCATCGGACCATTCGACATCCACATCGACTAAGTTACCATCATGACATGCCTTCATAATTGTAAATAGATCACTCTTTAATAATGGGAGTACGACCTGTGTCTCTGGATCGCCGAAACGGCAGTTGTATTCGACAACTTTTGGACCATTTGGTGTCAACATAAGACCAAAGTACAGACATCCCTTAAAAGTACGACCTTCTGCTTTCATTGCTTGAACTGTTGGAAGGAAGATCGTATTCATACATGTCTCTGCAATCTCTTTTGTATAGTAAGGAGATGGAGCGATTGTACCCATACCACCTGTGTTCAGACCTTCATCATTATCATTTGCGCGCTTATGATCCATCGAAGAAATCATAGGACGAATGACATTTCCATCTGTAAATGCTAATACAGATACTTCTGGACCCGTCATAAATTCTTCTACAACGACTTTCGAACCAGACTTACCAAACACCTGATCGACCATCAGTTCTTTAACCGCAGCATCTGCTTCTGCCTCATCTTTGGCAATAAGGACACCTTTACCTAAAGCTAAGCCATCCGCCTTAATGACAACCGGATACTGATTTTCTTTATGAATATATTCCATAACTTCGTTAGAATCTGTAAAGATTTCATATTTCGCAGTAGGAATATTATATTTTCTCATCAGATCTTTTGAGAATGCTTTAGAAGCTTCAATGATTGCTGCATTTGCAGTTGGACCAAAACATGGAATACCCTGTTCTTCCATTGCATCTACCATACCAAGAGCTAATGGATCATCTGGAGTAACAACACAGAAATCAATGGCATTTTCTTTTGCAAATGAAACCATAGCCTCAACATCTGTTGCTTTGATGGCAACACATTCTGCATCTGCCGCAATGCCACCATTTCCTGGCGCACAATAGATCTTTGTAATATTTTTATTTTCTTTTAATTTACGGATGACCGCATGTTCACGGCCACCTCCTCCGACTACAAGTAGATTCATTTTTCCTCCTATTAATGATGGAATAAACGGACACCATTGAATGCCATTGTCATATGGTAACGATTGCATGTATCAATAACATTATCATCACGAATGGATCCACCTGGCTCAGCAATATAATTGACACCACTCTTATGCGCACGTTCGATATTATCACCAAATGGGAAGAAAGCATCCGATGCTAAAGAGACACCTGTCATCTTGTCTAACCAAGCACGTCTCTCTTCTCTTGTAAATGGCTCTGGTTTTGTTGTAAAGAAGTTTTCCCATGTTCCATCACGTAATACGTCATCGCATTCATCCGAAATATAAACATCGATCGTATTATCTCGATCAGCACGACGAATGCCTTCCTTAAATGGTAAGTTCAATACTTTATCAGCCTGACGTAACCACCAATTATCGGCCTTATTACCAGCTAAACGAACACAGTGTACACGGGACTGCTGACCCGCACCAACACCGATGACCTGTCCATCTTTAGCATATGCGACTGAATTAGACTGTGTATATTTCAGCGTAATCAAAGCAATTACAAGATCTCTCTTAGCACTTTCAGGCATTTCTTTATTGTCAGTAACGATATTTGTTAATAAAGATTCATCAATTCGAATGTTGTTACGACCTTGTTCAAATGTGATGCCAAATACCTGCTTATGTTCAATATCAGCCGGAACATAATTTGAATCAATCTGAACAACATTATAATTTCCCTTCTTCTTTGTACGAAGAATTTCTAAAGCTTCCTCTGTAAAGCCTGGCGCAATGACACCATCGCTGACTTCTTTCTTGATAAGCTCTGCTGTATCTGCATCACAGATATCACTTAAAGCTGCCCAATCTCCATAAGAAGACATACGATCCGCTCCTCTTGCACGCGCATAAGCACAAGCAATTGGAGAAAGATCTTCTTTATCCACAAAATAAATCTTACGTTCTGTTTCTGTTAATGGAAGACCTACTGCTGCACCGGCAGGGGATACATGCTTGAAGGAAGCAGCACTTGGAAGTCCTGTTGCTTCTTTTAATTCCTTAACGAGCTGCCAGCTATTCAGCGCATCTAAGAAGTTGATATAACCAGGTCTACCATTTAAGACGGTAACTGGAAGCTCACCTTCTTCCACATAGATACGGGATGGTTTCTGATTTGGATTACATCCGTACTTCAGTTCAATTTCCTTTGCCATAATTCACCTCTTAATGATTTTTATTAAAGATCTTTGTATCGACTGTGCCATCTTCTAAACTGATCTGGCGTGTGAAAAGAGATACTTTATTATCTAAATTTAATGCATTCCAGATCGCTTCGGACCATTCTTCGAACTTCTGATGTTCCATAGCAATACGAACTGGTTCTCCTTCAAAGGATGGAATTGGATTACCATTTTCACGATAGGTTGTAATCAAATGTCCAACCCCTGGTTCTTCCTCTGTATAATCAAAGAAATATCTATGAACAGAAGTTCCTTCAAGGTTTGCACTCTTTAAGATAGACATTGTATAAGCAGCACCATGTAAGACAACAGAGATACGTGGTGTCCAGTTTGGTCCATCTGGTTCAAATGTTCTTGTACGAAGAGCTTCTTCAAATGTCTTTCCTTCTTTTAAGAAATCATAGATGGTATCTGTCTGATCCCCATTTGTAACAACGGTTGTATCACCAAGTACACGTACTGGAGCGTAGATAATCAAAGATGGATCCTCTAATTTAGAAGGATCAAAAGCCTGTGTACGGATACCCTGTCCCTCTTCAACGAAGATACGGTTACGAGAGTTCTCACTTCTACCCATGATCCAGTAAGCAATACGCATCTTTCTACCACATGGTGTACGGCCAACAACAATACCTCTTCCTGGATATTCGTTTCCGTTTAAATATTCAAATAAATCCTGTGTCTTCATGCCTTCTCCTCATCGATTTTTTCTGCAAGTTCGGCGACAGCTTCCGGAAGAAGAATCCATTCTGCCTGTTCCATGACACGCTTCTGGAGAACTTCTGGGGTGTCGTCTGGTAAAATTTCAACAGCTTTCTGTTTTAAGATACGTCCACCATCTGGAATCTCATTCACGAGATGCACTGTAGCACCTGTCACTTTAACACCACGTGCTAATGCCGCTTCATGTACTTTCAGTCCATAGAATCCTTTTCCACAGAAGGAAGGAATCAAAGATGGATGGATATTAATGATACGATCACGATATGCCGCAATGACACCACTACCTAAAATACTCAAATAGCCTGCTAAAACGACCATATCAATATGATGTTCTTGTAACATAGCAACAATTCCAGCATCGAACGCTTCTTGATCTGCGAAATCCTTACGACGGACGACCGCAGTCTCAATTCCCGCATTCTTCGCTCTTTCCAAAGCATATGCCGAATCATTGGACGCAATGACAAGTTTAATCTTTCCATGAGGGATCTTACTGCTCTTCTCTGCATCGATCAAAGCTTGTAAATTTGTACCCCCACCAGATACCATTACTGCAATATCAGCCATGTCAGTCGATTACCACGCTATGATCACCGGCTGTTATTTCACCGATCTTAGTTGCACGGATGCCATATGTATTCATATGTTCGATGACACTATCTGCATCCTTAGGATCCACAATAACTGCCATACCAACACCCATGTTATATGTATTGAACATATCATGTTCAGAAATACCACCCTTTTCCTGAAGGAGGTTGAAGATAGGAAGAATTTCCCAAGTTCCCTTATGAACATGTGCATTCAGATTTTCACCATACGCTCTTGGTAAGTTCTCATAGAAACCACCACCTGTGATATGGGCGATAGACTTCACATTTACTTTTTCAAGCAGACTGAGGATTGGCTTTACATATAGCTGAGTTGGAGCCAGTAATGTTTCACCAAGCGTCTTACCACCAAGTTCTTCCTTGTACTGTGAAAGAACTTCTAGATTATCAATATCAAATACTTTACGTACAAGAGAGAAACCATTGGAATGAACGCCCGTCGATGCAAGACCGATAATGACATCGCCTTCTTTGACATTCTTCTTATCCAGAATCTTCTTTTCATCTACAATACCAACTGTAAAACCGGCAAGGTCATATTCTTCTTCTGGCATAAGACCTGGATGTTCCGCTGTCTCACCACCAATTAAGGCACAACCGGATTCTACACATCCATCTGCAACACCCTTAACAATCTCCGCAATCTTTTCTGGAACGTTTCTTCCACAAGCAATATAATCTAAGAAAAATAATGGTTTCGCGCCGGCACAGATAACATCATTGACGCACATTGCAACACAGTCGATACCAATTGTGTCATGCTTGTTCAATAAGAAAGCAAGCTTTAACTTTGTACCAACACCATCTGTACCAGAAATCAGGACTGGCTTTTCATAACCAGAAAGATCTGGGGCAAATAATCCACCAAATCCGCCAATACCACCTAATACACCAGGAATTTCCGTACGCTTAACATCATTCTTCATGAGTTCAACAGACTCATAACCAGCTGTAACATCTACACCAGCATCCTTATAAGAATTACTATAACTCTTTTCCATTTCTGTTCTTTTGCTCCTTTATATCCAGTTCCTTAGAACTCTTTTAACTTTTCGGCTAGACCCGCATCCTTCTTCAGAACACCTTCACTCTGCTTTTTACGATCTGCTAAGATCTTTTCTGCTAATGCATCATCCCCTAAAGCAATGATTTCCGCTGCTAAATAAGCAGCGTTCTTTGCTCCATCAATGGCTACTGTAGCAACCGGAATACCACTTGGCATCATAACCGTAGCTAATAAAGCATCTGTTCCTTCTAGAACAGCAGACTTTAAAGGTACACCAATGACAGGAATCGTTGTATGTGCAGCTAATACGCCAGCTAGTGCAGCTGCCATACCTGCGCCTGCGATAATGACGCCGAAGCCATTTGCCTTTGCATTTTCAGCAAAAGCAGCTGCCTCAGCCGGGGTACGATGTGCGGAATAAACATGTGCTTCATATGGAATACCATATCCCTCAAGCACTTTGACAGCCTTTGCCATTACTGGCAGGTCGCTGTCACTTCCCATAACAACTGCAACTTTTTTCATTTCCTTTTCCTTCTTTCTAAGATTACGTAAAAAGCAGCCTGTACCTTACAAATTAACAGACTGCCTGCTTTTCGCATTCGATTAAACTACGACACATATAAAATAGGTATCGCGTAAGCTAAAATATTCAATTGTCTGGAGAGTCATAACACAAGACGCCATAGCTCCATCCTCCTGTCCGACCGGACATCAGTTACCAAACCATTTAAGCCTTTATTATCGTATTAAAAAACAGTTCGAATGTAAAGAACTTGTAAGGCGAAAACGCCAATGGTTCTATGCTTTTCACATGTTGAAATTTTTTCCCTGCTTTCGTAAGCGGTTCAAATGTCTCTCAAAGTCTCCATCATTTAACAATTCGGCCAAAATATATTGTAGATAAAGAGAAACCGTACAAGAACGGAATGACTCTGTCTTCTCATATTTCTTCAAGAGTTCTCTTGGTAAAACCATATATCCGGCTCGCATGGATGGTGAGATCGTTTTTGTAAAAGTATTCATATAGATGACGTGATCGGGATCTTCTGCATATAACGTCCGACCACTTTCTGGAGAGGATACAAATTCCGAACTATAATCATCTTCTATGATCCATGCCGCATTGTCTTTTGCCCACTGTAGATACATTGAACGTTTGGCGCTATCTGCACTGATTCCAGTCGGCATACTACGATATGGCGTGACATGGAGTACAGAGGCTGGCGTTCGTTCGAGTTCCGTTTCTAAGATTCCATTCTTCCCTAACTTCAAAGGATCGATACGAACTCCTTCTGAACGATACATCTGTCGTATCTTATGATAGGAAGGATCTTCTATCCCATAGATACGAGAACGTCCTAACAAACTAACAATGAGACTGTACATCGCCTCACTTCCTGCCCCAATCAAAATCTGATCTTCTTCTGCTCGAATTCCTCTTGCTCGACCAAGATAAGCAACAATAGCTCGTCGTAGAACAATACTTCCTCTTCCATCCGTCTCTCCTAACACATCATCTCCACATTCACTTAAAACACGTCGTGCAGTACGTGCAAAGACCGTAAAAGGAATCGAAGTATCAATCTTATGGACTGTCTCACTCATAAAAGAAGAAACTTCTGTCTCAAATGGACTCGCTAGAACAGTCGATACAAAGTAGCCACTTCTTTCTTTCGCTTCCACATACCCCTCTTCTTCTAATAGAGCATAGGCATGTGAAACCGTTGAGATTGAGACCCCATACAGATGCGCTAACTCCCGCTTCGATGGAAGCTTATTCTGCGTCTTGTAATAGCCGTCTGTGATTTTCTGACGTATCTCTTCATACAGGCGGAAATAGGCAGGTACATTTCGTTTATTCATCTTATTTATATTGTATACGGAATTCTCATCTCTGAACAGACGAACAAATTACGGAATTTATATATTTCGCTGCCGAACTATATTGACACTTCTGACCACATGGATTATAAATACCTCATTATTCGATTTGAATAAGCAAAGGAGGTACCACATGCACAAGGCGTTAAAATATTTAAAACCATATTGGTTAGCCGTTGTCGCAGTTTTCGCACTTGTATTTGGACAGGTCCAATGTGAACTTGCACTCCCTGACTACATGTCAAACATTGTTACCTATGGTATTCAATATAGTGGCGTGACAGACCCTGTACCAGATGCGCTTTCGAAAGAAACATACGATCATATGCAATACTTCATGTCCAAAGATGAGATTGCAACTCTAAAAGATTCGTATGAACAATCCGATCAAGCTACGATTAACGGAAAAGAATACGCAACGAATTCAGAAGTTTATGTTCGTAAAGAGAATGCCGATGCTTCTTTAGCAGATGCCATCAAAATTCCATTTTTAACTGTTCAGATGTTCTCTTCCGAAGAGACCGCTTCCGAAATCGGCATAACAAATCCTGATCAAATCTGGCTCATGTTAGAACAAAATCCAGAAGCCGCAAATACAGTTCTCGCGAAAGCAAACGAAATGATGGCGAACTACACCGAAGAAAACATCTCCAGTGCGCAGATCATGTTACTGAAGAATGAATATCAATCTATCGGTATTCCTCTCGAATCTTTACAAAATGCATATATTTTAAAAGAAGGCGGTATCATGCTCGCAATCGCTTTGCTTGGTTCCGTATGTGCAATCAGCGCTGCCTTCCTGTCAGCAAAAGTCGCTACAGGAGCCGCTCGTAGCTTACGTAGAGATGTCTTTGCGAAAGTAGAATCCTTCTCCAGTGAAGAATTTACACGTTTCTCAACAGCTTCTTTAATCACACGTACGACAAACGACGTACAACAGGTACAAATGATCCTAACAATGATGTTACGAATCGTCTTATTTGCACCTATGATGGGTTTAACAGCCTTCTTGAAGGTATTAGCATATCCAGAACTTACCGGTATACTAGGTTGGACAATCTTATTGATGATCGTATGTATGTTCGTTGTATTCTGCATTGCGATGCCTCGTTTCCGGAAATCACAAAAACTCGTTGACCGTCTGAACTTAGTCACACGTGAACAACTCAGTGGCATGCTTGTTATCCGTGCTTTCAATAACGAAGACAAAGAAGAAAAACGCTTTGATCAAGTCAATACGGATATTACAAAGTTAAATATCTTCTTGAACCGTTTGATGACAGTCATTTCACCACTTATGACATTCCTAATGTCTGCCGTATCCATTCTAATCATTTGGATTGGTTCACAATCCATTGATGCAGGTACGATGCAGATTGGTGACATGATGGCCTTCTTACAGTACTCCACACAAGTATTGATGTCCTTCATGATCGTTGCGGCTATCTTTATTATGATTCCTCGTGCTTCTGTCTCTGCAGACCGTATCTTTGAAATCTTAGAGACAAAGCCCACAATTGAAGATCCAAAAGAGCCAAAAACAATTGCACCCGGAAACCATACTGTGGCCTTCAATCACGTCTATTTCCGCTATCCACATGCAGAAAAAGATGTATTAGAAGATATTAACTTTACAGCAGAACCTGGTGAGACGGTTGCCTTTATCGGTTCGACAGGCTCTGGTAAGAGCACATTGATCAACTTATTACCTCGTTTCTTTGATGTCACAAAGGGTTCGATTACATTGGATGGTGTCGATATCCGTGACTTGAAGCAACATGATCTACGTGATAGGATCGGCTATATCCCACAGAAAGGGGTCCTTTTCTCTGGCACGATCGAATCGAACTTACGTTACGCAAATGAATATGCAGAAGATGATGTCATAGATAACGCCCTTACGGTGTCACAGTCCAAAGAGTTCGTAGAGGCTATGCCAAAAGGAATCCAAGAACCGATTGCCGAAGGTGGTACAAACGTATCTGGTGGTCAGAAACAGCGTCTTTCCATTGCACGTGCTCTTACAAAAGAAGCGAATATCTATATCTTTGATGATACATTCAGTGCCCTTGACTATGCGACAGACGCAAAATTACGTAGCGCTCTACAGAAGATGATCCAAAAGACACATAGTACGATCTTTATCGTTGCCCAGCGTATCTCTACGATCCGCCATGCCGATAAGATTATTGTCCTCGATGATGGTCATGTCGCTGGTATGGGCACACACGATGAATTGATGCAGAATTGTTCTGTCTATCAAGAAATCGCTCGATCACAGTTAAATGAGGAGGAACTTGCAAAATGAGTGAATCCAGAAATCAAGCCCCAAGAAGAATGGGACATGGCCATGGTCATGGCATGGGTCCAGGCCAGAAAGCAAAAGACTTTAAAGGTACAATCCGTAAATTATTACAATATATGAAGCCTTATTACGTACAGATTATTTTTATACTAATCTTTGCGTGTATCTCTACCTATTTCGCTATTATCGCGCCGAAAATTCTCGGTAATACGACCACAAAGCTTGCCGAAGGTCTAACAGCGAAATATACACAGAACGGTGGAATTGATTTTGGAGCGATTGGTCGTATCCTTATCACACTATTATGTATCTATATTGCTTCCGGAATATTTAACTATATTCAGGGATGGATGATGTCTGGTGTAACACAGAAAGTTACATACCGTATGCGTCGTGAAATCTCTCAGAAGATGGATCGTTTACCTTTAAAGTATTTCGATTCCCAGACACATGGAGAAGTACTCTCACGTGTCACTAACGATGTAGATACGGTATCCCAGTCTTTGAATCAAACCGTACAACAGGTATTTACAAGTATTGTTACGATTATCGGAATATTGTGCATGATGATCTCTATCTCGATTCCAATGACTATCATGGCAATCATTGTCGTACCAATCTCCGTAATCCTTGCAAAGTTTATTGTTCGCAAGTCACAAAGATACTTCTCCGCACAGCAAAAGACTTTAGGAAAGGTCAATGGCCACGTGGAAGAAATGTATGGTGGTCATACAATTATGAAAGCCTTTAATGGCGAAGAACGTTCGATTCATGCGTTCGATCAATTGAACGAAGACCTGTACGAAAGTGCTTGGAAGTCCCAGTTCCTATCCGGTATCATGATGCCTCTGACATCTCTGATTGGCAATGCTGGATATGTCGGCGTATGTGTATTAGGTGGTTACTTAGCAATCCATAATGGACTTGCTATTGGTGATATCCAAGCCTTCATTCAGTATGTACGTAACTTCAACCAGCCGATCATGCAGACAGCACAGATTATGAACGTTTTACAAGCAACTGCAGCTGCAGCGGAACGCGTCTTCGAATTCTTAGAGGAAAAAGAAGAGGAACCAGATGCCACAACCAATGTTGCATATAAGAATGCCGACGGTTCTATGAATATCAAAGGGGATGTCACATTTGACCATGTCACATTTGGTTATGATCCATCCAAAGTCATCATCCATGACTTCTCTGCCCAGTTCCAAGCTGGTCAACAAATTGCAATCGTCGGTCCTACTGGCGCTGGTAAAACAACAATCGTTAAGTTATTGATGCGTTTCTACGAAATTAATAAAGGCCATATCTATATTGATGGAATTGACACAAAAGATATGAGTCGTCATGACTTACGTTCTTGTTTTGGTATGGTATTACAGGATACTTGGTTACATTCAGGTACGATTATGGAGAACATCCGTTATGGCAAGAATGATGCAACCGATGAAGAAGTTATGAAAGCTGCAGATGATGCTTATGTCGATCACTTCATTCGTACATTAGAAAATGGCTATAATACCGAAATTAATGAAGAGACAACCAATATTTCTCAGGGGCAGAAACAATTATTAACAATCGCACGTGCTTTCTTATCTGATCCAAAGATTCTGATTTTAGACGAAGCAACTTCTTCTGTCGATACACGTACTGAGATTTTAATTCAAAAAGGTATGGAAAAGTTAATGAAAGGTAGAACCTCATTCGTTATTGCCCATCGTTTATCCACAATTCGCAATGCCGATCAGATCTTAGTCTTAGATCATGGGGATATTGTTGAAACTGGTACACATGATGAGCTATTAGCCAACAATGGATTCTATGCAAAGCTTTATAATTCGCAGTTTACTGGCGATGAAATCTAAAGGAAACATACGTATCCGAAAGAATACAAAATACCCTCTTTACAGAAAAATAGCCGTAAATTAGGCTATTTTTTTTATAATTGCAATAATTGCGTAATCTGCAGTAAGGCTAGTATAATCTTTTAAAAAATCCGATTGAATTGATGTCATATCTTTACAGAATAACAATAAAGGTACTGATTCATCCATTGATAACTTATGCTTCTCTGTTTGAATATAAGAAGTATCCATGTCAACTTTTTTTAAGTTAGTTTCAGATTTAATTAGATTATTTACTTCAGATATATTGTCTAGATATGATAAATTCATATTTTCATCAATGGAAAATGATATTGTGATTTCTTTATTATCAGTCAAATCATAGACTTTAGATAATCTTTTATCAAATTTTGAATCACTATAGTTGAATACTAATAATTCAAAATTACCATATCCAGAAATATTCCAACTAAAATTATCACTATAGTTAACGCATATATAATTTTCTTCGCTATTTATGCAATTTTCAGATTGTAAACTATTTTTTTTCGGATTGTTAGAAACGCAACTAATACAAAAATTTAAAAGTATTAATGGTAAAAATATTTTTTTAATTTTATGATAAATCATATCCCCACCCTTTATAAACTGTACGAGTTGAATACGATATTGTACATGCTCCTGATCCAGGGGATGTTTCTCTAAATGAAGTGACATTATATGTATCATAAAAAGCTTTTACTACAAGCTCTAAATTTCGATTTGTAGTATTTGTTTTAGACCAACTAACTGTAGTACCTGCTTCATAAGATCTTTGATATCCTAAACTTAAAAATTCCGGAACTGCATCTATAGTTGCTGAGTTAGAAACAGTTACCTTATGTGTACGTGTGACAGTAAATGTCGATCCAGGAACAGCAATTTCTCCAGTTCTTTTTATGATTTGAGCATTTTGAGAAGCTGTTTTGGAAAGCTGATTATATGATTTTGAACATTGAACTACTCGTTCTCTAGCTTGTGCATTTACTGGAATTAACACAGCTTGAAAAGTGTAAGCAAAGCAAAATGATATTGCGCAAATAAAAGCTCTAATTTTTTTCATAATATTTTCCTTTCAAAAATAAATTTCTAAAGAAGAATACAAATACCATTTTTATACCTCGAAAGATTATAAGCAATTATAATCAATACCAACTTTCTTTAACAAAGAATAAACAACATATGCTTAAATTTACAGTCTATTTATTCAAAAATATATTTGCTATAATTATTTTTTGAGAGCTTGAAAAAAGCTTTAAATTTGCTATATTGTAGATGGCAAGAAAAGCGAAAAATTTCTCCAACATACTCACTTCCTTTCCAGAGGTCTGGAGCAGAAGAACAGTTTCGTTGGTACCCTCAAGGACATGGGGTACAAAGACAATGGCAACTTCAAGCAATGGAGTTGTCTTAAGCTAGTTTATTAATGTTTTATCTTGTTTCATAATGTTCGGATAAATGGCTTATTTATGCCTTTATTCTAAATGGCATCATTTCAGTGCTTATGTACCATATGGCAAAAATAAAAACCCTTAGTGAATCCGCATAACTAAGGGCTTTTTGGATGGTGTGCTCGACGGGAATCGAACCCACAACCTCTAGCTTCGGAGAGCAATGGAAGTCAAAGCGTGCAATCAGATCATGCTCGAGCATGGAATCGAGCGGATACAGTCAAAAAACCATGAAAATCTGATACATGATATGGAAATTTACAAGAGAATGAAGGCTGAAGAAGCTCAGATGGCTCAAATTGCCCCTAAAAGGCGATTCTAAGGCGTATGACGGATAAGATTGGACTTTCTATCATCCAATATGAAACACTTCTCAGAACAACGAAAAAAAGGGGGTTAAATTTGATGATGTAGAAAGTCAGCTTGCTAAAGATGCTCAGATCAATGCTAAAAAGAGGGCAGAATTGGAAAATCAGAAGAATGATTTTTTTAAGCAACGTAAAAAAAGCAATTATGAGATCATGCAGAAAGAGAAGGAATTGAGCACCAAAGAGGAACAATTAGCAGATTTGGAGAAGAATCTGGAGTACGAAGATTCGTACAAATGCTGAATGCAGAATACAAAGAAGTCGTGTATGAACACGAGAGGGAAAGAGAAGAAGAATTTGGAATGCATATGTAGATCAGAGTTTATCTCTGGTCTTTTATTTTTTGACATATCAAAAATAAAAAAATAAAGCGCGCGAAAGAGGGCATTTTTTCATTGACAGTTATCTGCTAACATTTATAACTTATTTAGACTTTTGTCTAATTAGATTGTATTCTAAATAGGTAAACATAGAAATAGAAAGGAAAACATGGGATTCGAAAATACATTTAAAGCTTTATCTAATCCAACACGCAGAACGATTCTTCAACTTCTACGAAAAGGAAAACAATCCGCTGGAGAGATTGCCAGTCACTTCCAAATGACCTCTGCCACAATCTCCCATCACTTAAGCATCTTAAAAAATGCAGATTTAATTACTGAACAGAAAGAAAAGAACTTTATCTACTATGACCTCAACACATCGGTCGTAGAAGAAATCATCGGCTGGTTAGCCGCATTACGAAAGGAAGACGATGAAAATGTCTAACAGAAAGCGCACATTCTTTTTAACAATTCTGACTATTCTATTACCTAGTATTGCAGGATTACTCCTATGGGATCAATTACCAGAACAAATTGCAACCCACTTCAATATGCATGGACAAGCAGATGGCTATAGTTCCCGTCTTTTCACTATATTTGGTATGCCTGGTCTATTAGCACTGATACAAACATTCTGTTACTTTGTCACAACAAATGATCCTAAGAAAGAACAGATCCATTCTAAGATTTTTACAATTGTACTTTGGATTGTCCCTGTGGTTACCATCGTCACAATGACAATGCTATATATGAATGCTTTAAATATTCCGGTTGCGATCCATTCGATCGTTTATATCTTGATCGGTATGCTTTTCATTCTCCTTGGAAATTATATGCATAAGATCAAACAGAACTATACGATTGGAATCCGCGTTCCTTGGACTTTAAATAGTGAACAGAATTGGAATCAGACACATCGTTTCGCTTCTTGGGTATTTATTTTGGCAGGAATGATATGTCTTATCGATACCTTCTTTGATAGTTTAGCCGTTATGATCATTTCCCTTCTGATTGCCTCTTTCTTACCGATTCTCTACTCTTTTATCCTTTATAAGAAAGAAAACAAAGTGACAGAAACAACACGTTGACACAATGCAACAGACTATCGATAGTATGCAACCACACACAATGCTATATTGAGAATAGGCAAAGGAGGAAAATCATGAATCTTGCCAATCGTATACAGTCTCTACGCAAACAAAATGGCTATTCACAAGAAGAATTCGCAGAACGCCTTAGTGTCACACGCCAAGCCGTATCGAAATGGGAAAACGAACAAAGTACTCCAGATTTACAGAAGATCATTGAAATGAGCGACTTATTCCATGTCTCAACCGATTATCTTCTCAAAGGAATCGAAGATACATCTGCACACGAACAACCGAATGTGAAAGCTTTCTATTTGGGATTTGCAATCGTATTTGCGCTCAGTGCTGGAATCTTAGCGTCAATAGCCAATCGTTTCCGCCACATTGAAATCTTTGTAATATGTGTTGCGGCAGCTGGAATCGGTTTGGGTATTGCACTCATCTTGCAAGTGGTATGGAATACTATCCAAAAAAGAAATGCCTCATTGTAGTGAACCCCTCCAAGTTGGACAAAGTTAAAGTTCAACTTGGAGGGGTCATTTTTTATGAAATTAACTTATGAGCAAAAACTAAAAGCCCATAAAGATTTGAAAAGCAATCTTAAATCGCCCAAGCAGTGAGCGAATCCATCACTGCCTCAAATTACTAAATCAGATTTCAAATATCCAAAGTAG
>CAUWDF010000006.1:0-33425 GCA_963557245.1 uncultured Bulleidia sp. | reverse complement strand
AACGAAATTATAAACTCACATTAGATGTTGCACTTAATTTGACAAATTACTAATACTTAAAACGTTTATTGAAATAAAACCTAGCTGCATCAGAACATTCATAGTTCCATAACTTCTTAGATGTCTCAGCCCATGTGAGCTTGTCAAAGAAATGGTATCTTACAATGGCTCTGAAGTCGGAATCATCTATCTTGTTGAGCCACCTCATGATGCTTGCCTGCTTATCAATAACATTGTTGATCATCTTAAGGTACTCACCTTCAAGCTCAGTCAATCGGAGTTCAGCCTTCTCTGTCGGGTTCGAAGGCGTCCCACCACTTCCAGTGCTTGAAGTCGCTGGTGAGTGGTATGTGTTAATGATGGTCGAATATCTTTCCATTAGTTCTTCCAATTCTCTATTTAATGACTGGTACTGATAGAGAGTTTCTTTATCCATTATTGTAATAATCTCCTTAATCAATTACCTATAATTATACCATTAATATCAAAACAAAAAGTCAAAAAAGTAGCATAAATAAGCTGTTTTACTTGACTATATAACTACATAGTGTTATAATAATAGAGTATTAGGAAGGAGGTGAAAAAGTGAGTAAGAAAAGCTATAGAAAAAGCCGTGCTAAAGCCATTGAATTCGCCCTTCAGTGCTTAGCACAGCTGGTAATAGGAATCATCCTCATTATCATCGAAAAGATGATAGGTTAATTCCTAAGGGAAAGCCCTTCGGGGCTTCCTTATACTTCTATATCTTATCACTTTAAACTATGAATGCTATTAAATTTATTCTAATTATGATCATTTCCTATTGCGGAGGGGTACTGGTAAGAGACCTATATCGAAAGCAAAAAAGCAAAAAAGAGGAGGACGACTAAAATGGCAGAAGAAAAGAAGTTCAATCAAGCAGAGTATCTTGCAGAGTGGTCTAAGAAGAACATGAAAAGAGTCGGGGCACAATACAAGCGTGACTTTGTTGATGAGTTCCAAAAAGCATGTAAAGGTTTAGGTATTGCACAGTCTCAAGTATTCCGAGAAGCAATGGAAGCCACTATCCAAAAGTACAAGAACTCGAAGTAGTAAAAAAGCTCAGCTGTTATGCTGGGCTTTTATTTATCCTTCCATATATATACGTTTTCAGCGCCTGTAATGATTGATTTATACTAGAGCTTTGAATAAGCCGTTTTTACCGTCAACCCTTCAATATTACCTAATTTACCATTCAAAGCACTAATCACATCCGATGGAGCATCAATTGCTACAGAAATAAGAGAAACCCCTTTTTTAGGATAAGGAATTCCCATTCTACCAATAATATATTGACCATAATCATGAAGTACTATATTCATATCCTTAATATGGTCTCTAGATTCGGCAACAATTGCAATTACAGCAATTCTTGTATCAGTTTCCGTCATAAATTTCCTCACTTTCTGGAATAACAATATTATCTAGTATTCCATTCAAATATGCGATAGCAATACCGTAGTTTGTCATAGGGACCTTTTGTTCTTTTGCTTTTGAAATACGTTCTAATATATAACGACGATTGAACATACAACCGCCACATTGAATGATTAGATCATAATCACTTGCATTTTCCGGAAAATCTGTACCAGCTTTTACTTCAATCTGGATTTCTGAATTAATCTTTTTATGTAATAACATAGGAATCTTTACTCTGCCTATATCTTCTTCTAAAGGTCTATGTGTACAGCATTCAGCAATTAAAACTTTCGAACCAGCATGTAATTCCTTAATTGTCTGTACGCTACTAGTAAGATAGTCTATATCACCTTTTAAAGCTGCCATAAGAACCGAAAAAGAAGTCAACCTAATATTATGAGGTAATATACGAAAGACTTCAGAAAAAGCCTGAGAATCTGTTATAACAAGATCTGGTTCTTTTTTTAGTAAATGTAATGTATTTTCTAACTGTGATGGAGTGATACATATTGCAATCATATCTTGATCTAAAGCATCACGTATTGTTTGTACCTCTGGTTGAATCAATCTTCCTTGCGGGGCTTGTTCATCCTGTGGCATTACAAGAACAACAGTATCTCCTTTCTTTACAAGGCCCGCTAAAACATGACGTACATTCCTGCTTCCTGACGTTAGATTCTTTAATTCTTGAATGGCGATATCCAATCCCTCTTTTGATACACTGCTAAAACCGACAACAGGAATCTGATATTCTTTTTCTAACTGAGCAATACGTTCTTCTTTCTGCTCTAAAGAAAATCGATCTATTTTTGAAAGAACTCCTAATAAAGGAATTTTATGTTCTTTCATTTTCTGAATCCATTTCTTTTCGAATGCGGAATCATTTAAAGAGAATACGACAATGGCTACATCACATTGTTCAAAAGCTTTTTCCGTTGCGGCGATACGTAGATGTCCAATTTCCGTCGTATCATCAAAACCAGCTGTATCAATCCACACACATGGACCAATACCCGCAATTTCCATAGTTTTTTTTACAATATCGGTCGTTGTCCCGGCTTTATCCGACACAATAGATACAGTTTGTCCTGTCATTGCATTTAATAAAGAAGATTTGCCAACATTCATTGTTCCAAACATTGCAATATGCAAACGATTTGCAGATGCAACTTTATCCTGTATTGTGCTCATTCTTTCTCCTTCTCAGATGCGAGTGGAATCATAGCATGATATTTTCTACCTTGAATTTCTTCTTCTAATAGAGCTATGTTAACTCCAAATGCCTTTCTCATATTATTTTCTGTCAATATTTCATCTGTCATACCAAATAAAGAACAACCATCCTTCATCAATAGCAATGTACGATCTGAGATATCCAGTGCATGTTCTGGATAGTGGGTATTGAAGATAATACTTAGATGATACGTTTTTTTTAAGCTACGTATTAGATTTAGTATGACTGTCTGATTCTTAAAATCCAGTCCGGTCTCTGGTTCATCTAAAACTAATACTTCTGGTTCTGTACATAACGCTCTAGCAATCAGAACCAACTGTAGTTCTCCACCCGAAATCTCACTACAAATTCTGTCTTTTAAATGAATAATTCCAGCCATTTGCATTGCTTTTTCACAAATCTCAATATCTTTTTTCTGTGGCTTTTGAAATAAAGATAAATAAGAATTTCTTCCTAATAGAACTGTCTCTTGTACTGTATAAGGAAATGCAGATTGTTTTGCTTGTGGAACGTATGCACACTTTTGCCAGAACAGATTCGATTTAATTGTTCGACGATCTTGTCCATCAAATAAAACATGTCCTTTTTGTAATTTTTGAAAGCCTAGAACACATTTTAAAAGTGTCGTCTTTCCAGCACCATTCGGTCCTAAAATAGATAGAATTTCATGTTCATTCACTTCAAAATTAACATTTTGTAAAACAGGACTTTCTTTATGATATGCAAAAAATCCATTGTTCATTTCAATCTTCATACGTGAATGCCTCCTGTTCGACGAAGCAAAAGAATAAATACTGGAGCCCCAATAACAGCTGTCAAAATGGAAACAGGTATTTCAGATAATGTAAGACAACGCGCAATTGTATCTGTTACTAACATGAATAGACCGCCAAAAACAATACTTGCTGGTATAACTCTACTATTGTTATTTCCAAAAACCATACGTGCTATATGTGGTATCAATAATCCTGTCCATCCAATAACACCACACATGGACACAACACTAGCAGTAATCCCTGCTGCAGCAAGTACAACTAAAGTACGTAATATTTCCAGGTTAACACCTAAAGAAACAGCCTCATCATCCGAAAGGGATAATACATTCATCTGATGTCTCAATAAATATAATACAACAATCCCTGCAAGAATTAGCGGTAGGCCAAGCGATAATGATTGAGCAGTAATCGAAGAAAAACTTCCCATTAACCAATAAGTAATAACCGGCAGTATATCATTCGGATCGGCAGTATACTTAACAAGTGAAACCAGTGCCGAAAATAAAGAGGATACAACAAGACCAGATAAGATTAACATCATCATCGATGAGCTCTTAGAAGATGACTTAGATACAAAATAGACAATCAGAACGGCAATGACACCAAATGCTAAAGATGACAACTGTACACCAAATGAGTTCATTCCAACTAATATACCTAACACCGCCCCGAAGGAAGCTCCATTGGCTGTACCTAATGTATCCGGTGTAGTCAATGGATTTGCAAATAGACTTTGAAAAGCAGCCCCACTGACAGCTAAACCTGCACCAGCGGCAATGCTAAGTATCACTCTAGGCAAACGAATATTGAAGATAACTGTCTTCGCTTGTTGATTTGCATTTCCATTACCTAACAGAATATCTTTTGCATCTTGGAGTGAAATTGAAAATTGTCCTAGACACAACGCCAAAATACTAAAAATGATAGTAATGAGGAGTGTAATCAATAATATTCTTTTATAGTTCTTACCTGTTTTCAAAGTACTACTCTTTTCTAGTTCATAGAACCTGCTTTTTTATTTGGTGAATACATCACTTCAATTTGCTTATCTGTCAATTCGACATTATAGAGCTCTTTATAATATTTTTTGACACTATTCTTAACATCATACTCGTTAAATAAATCTGGATAGACAGCCTGTGCAATCCATTCTAAAGTCATCGGTGTATCAATACCTGGGGTATATGTACGATACGATCCTAAAGGCATTTTGTAAACACGTTTATCCTGAACAGCTTTGATCATAGACCAGTCATCGTCTCCGATTTCGTTATTGTAAAGATTGTCCGGTGTTGTTGGAGTGAAATTTGTAATAAAGATGACATCCGGGTTCCATTCATATACTTGTTCCATTGTAATTACAGCGTTTGAATTTTCAGCTGGAACATCTTTCGCTACATTTTCGGCACCAACTGCATCACACCACCACTGCCCGAAGAATTTAGAGGAGGAAGTGACCATTGTATTTTCATCATATTGATATAAGAACAGGACTTTCTGTTTATCAGTTATGTCTTTGACTTTATCCTGAATTTCATT
Source organism: uncultured Bulleidia sp. (assembly GCA_963557245.1). Lineage (GTDB taxonomy): Bacteria > Bacillota_I > Bacilli_A > Erysipelotrichales > Erysipelotrichaceae > Bulleidia. The sequence continues at coordinate 28,439 of CAUWDF010000006.1, read as the reverse complement.
ATATGTATCATTTGCATAGGTATCGACTAATTTTTCTCGTTTTGCATCATGATCTGGATAGATCTGGTTTAATAGATTCATCCATTCATCATATGTCTTGATACAATTATAATTCCATTTTGTTGGTGAAACACCTACCGCCGTCAATCCCGCGTTTGAAATTTTTTCGATTATTTTTTTATTAGCGGCATTACAGAATACAACATCTGGAGATAGTGAAACTAATGCTTCAATATTGACATCTTCTCCATTCATAATATCCGTAGATACATTTAAAATCTCAGGATACAATTCCGAAAGCACTCCATTTTTCGCTGCGTTCATAGAAGCTGGTTCCATAGCTACAAGACTATCTGCACTATTCAAATAGATTGTTAACATAGCTGGTAAAGGTAAGATACCTAAAATAGCTACTTTTCCAGGATTTGTTGGAACAGTCACTTCTCGATCTGCATGATCGATGATTGTAACTGTTTTTGCATTTTCCTTTTCAGATACTTCCGAAGTTGAAACATTGGATTCTTTTGGTGCTGCACATGCAGTTAGACTCAACGCAACTGTTGCAGCTAATAAAGTTTTTAATAATTTCATTTTCCATCTCCTTTAAAAAACTTATTGATATCAAAGTTTTTATTTTCAAAATAGACATGTTTCTGTAAAAAAATACGACCTGAATAAGCAATATGTGGCACTGCAAATAACTTGGTATCGGATCCATGTAAACAGTTCTTATATAAAGGATCACATATTACATATTTCGATGATTGAATCCTCTTCATAAAATCTTTTTCATCAAATCCACCTTTTGCATTAGGCCATATTGCATAAGCTTTTAGATGATTCTCTTTTGCAAAAGAAGAATGGTTAACTGCAGTCATAAAAGAAAGTGCCTCAATTTGTTCGCCAATCACTAATATCTCACCACAATCTGGATTTTCATCATAGGCATAATTGGAAATGCCTGTATCTTGTGCTTCCTTCAATTTTAAATGGATTTGATTTGCCATATATTTACCAATTGGAATTCCTTCTGTATAGGGACGATGATATTTTTGATACATAAACCGTGCTGCCATGCGTCCTGCCGATGAAACAACAAGATTCGTAGAAGCATCTAAAATATATTCAAGGTTTTTAAAAGAATCTCCCATCGCAAAACATGTATTGATTGTCCAATCAAGAGACTGCAATGTCTGTAACATACGATTGACATGTTCCTGATTGGTAAAATCAAGAGGTGTGACGCCTAGAACATTGACACAATTTTTTTGTGTCATACTTGACTCCTTCGCAAAACGCATGATCCATTCACGCATTGCCATCCCAACTCCTTGTATATATGAACTAAGACCATCTGTACGAACTGGAAGCACAGGTATATGCGTTTCTTTTTCAATCAGTCTTGCTGTCCCTTTAAAATCAAACCCAATAACATGTGGTATCGAAGCACCACATAATGTGATAAATTTAGGTTTTAATGTTTTGGCTGCATTTTTTACATTACGTATAAGTACAGTATCATCTCCATAAACAGCCGTTAACTCATCGAGACCAGAAACAAACATCAATGATTTTGAATCATACCATCTTGGTTCATCATGCGTTGTATAGGTAGAATTGCAACCCGATGGATCATGTAAGACCGTTAGTCCTCCTAGCTCATACATGATGCTGCATACCCCAGAAACATCTGCTGTATATGTAGATGTAAAGATATGTGTATGTGTATCTGTCATTTGATATGACACCCCAATCCTTTGATTTGAACCAATTTTTCAAGATCCTTTGGTTCTCGATAAGCTTCAAGCATGCTCTTCATAAATTGACAAATGCCTGCATAACCAAACATCCCATTTGTAAAAATCATATTCATAAAATAGAGCGAGCTATGATAATAGGCTGCTTTCTGTCCGATGGCAAGAACTTTTCGTGAATCTTCTCGGTCAAATACTCTCATTTTCCAAGAATCACATGGGCGTATCTCTAAATCAGGCTTTAATTTTTTCAATCTTTCAAATACTTCTTTTGACTCATTGATTTGATCGATATATAGGGTTTCGACATTAAAATGATGTTCTAGTAAAAAGATTGCTAAAGAAATTGGATCATCCACAGCTGTATAATCAATAACAATTGGAGTATCCTTAATTTCCTTCTGTACATCTTCAATAACGGATTCTGTCATACGTCTTCTTTCGGAAATTCTTGTTTCTGAAATCATTTCTAACGACAGTGATTGCGCAATTTTTTTAAGTTGACAATCGATTATATCATATTGAAATGAAGGCTCGATACGAAACCATTTTTGCCCTGTACGGAGTTGTAGATCCTTGCCGGCAAGATTGGCATAACGATGGAATGTAAAATTATACATACTATGTTGCATATCTAAGAAAGAATCGTAATCGGTTATATCCGCTAGTTCATGGATTATATATCCTTTTTCTATAAGATAATCCGATAAATCGTTATATGGCACAGAAGATATCCAATTACCAATATAGTTAACTTGTTTCAATTTTTTTTCTTTCTTTTGTAATACACGATAGATCTGACGTGTCAATGATGGAATCGGAGGCGTCGTTTTGCGCATGATAGGATCCATATATGCTTCCGTAAAATCAATGTCCGGATATTCATGGCGCAATGTGCGATAAACATAAGGATAATCTACCGAAAGAAAATGATGAATACACGAAACAAAAATAATTATCATACGCGGTCTTTGAAGAAGATAATCAATGATCTTACGAATCCCGTTTAACATCGTTTCTTCCATTGTACCTTCTAGTATATCCTCCTCTTCGACAGCAATCGTGGACATTTGATCCATGGCATTCATCTCTGCAGTTGTAAGTACAACCCCACGTAAACAAGAGGTCGGACATACAAAAATCTGATGAGAAGAAGGGACCTGAGTCGCAATATTGACGATATTCCAAAGACCGCGACATGGGTTTGAATAAGCAAGATCATCTTCTTTTATAGAAGAATAATCTATATTTTGGATTTTATAATCATTCATTGAAATTCACTCCATGTGCAAGCATATAGTGTGCTAATTTTTCAATCTGTATCGCATAATCGCAATCCGGATATCTTTCCATAACAGCACATCCTTCTTGTTCTGCCATTGCAATATGATTATCACGAGGTAGATCGGCTGCAATAGATGTAGAAAAATCATGACAGAGACTTTCGATTTTTTCTTTTTCATCTTGCACATTTCGCCGATTTAAAATAACCCCGCCTAAAGTGGCATATCCTCGGTCTTGAAAGCTTTCTACTGCCATAGCGATATTGGCTGCAGCATAGATTGACATATTTTCTCCTGAAGAAACAATATATACCTGATCTGCATATCCTTCACGAATTGGCAAAGCAAATCCCCCACATACTACATCCCCAAGAACATCATAGAGAACAATATCTGGTTGTAATATTTCAAATGCACTTCTATCTTCTAATGCTTCAAACGCTGCACCAATCCCACGGCCAGCGCAGCCTAATCCTGGTTTTGGGCCCCCACATTCCGCATATTCAATTCCTAAAACGCCAGTATGTACAAGTTCATCAAGCTCCGCATAATCTTTTTTCTTTCGCAAAATTTCTAGAATTGGTTCTATTCTTTTTCCTTCATGTAGATAGAGAGTACTATCTGCTTTAGGATCGCACCCAATCTGAAAAACTTTATAGCCCATTTGTGCAAAAGCACAAGAAAGAGCGGTTGTGGTAGTAGATTTACCGATTCCGCCTTTGCCATAGATTGCAAAACGATACATAATACCTCCAACATAAAAACTCTCTGCTGAATTCAACAGAGAGTGCAAAAAAACATTATAAAAAATATATTTATAGCACTTGCTCCTTTCGTTCAGATTTCTCTTTACGGTCGGATTCAGTATTTTTATTATAACGCTATCCTTTGAGATGAAAAGAAAAATACACTATCAATGTAAAAATATAGGACTCATATAAAATGAGTCCTAAACAAATTATTTACGAGATGCAATTTCTTCTCTTAAAGATTTATAAAAATCTTCCGCAGACATCTTTGTCTGATCCTTAGAACCATAGCGACGAATTGTAACGCCATTCGATTCTACTTCACCATCACCAACAACAATCTGGATAGGTGTCTTAGAAGTTTGTGCTTCACGGATTCGATAGCCTAGTTTTTCGTTACGATCATCAATGGATACACGAACACCCATTGCCTTCAGAATCGCAAGAATCTTCTTTGCATACTCGCCATGTGCTTCTGGAGCAACCGGAATAATTACTGCCTGCTTTGGAGAGAGCCATAAAGGAAGGATTCCCTTTGTTTCCTCCAGAAGGAATGCAATGAAACGGTCAAGCGAGCCAAGGATTGCACGGTGAATAACGACTGGTCTCTTCTTTTCGCCATCGGAATCAACATATTCCAGTTCGAATCTTTCTGGTAACTGGTAATCTAACTGAATGGTAGATAATGTAACATCATGTCCAATAGCTGACTTGACTTGAACGTCGATCTTTGGCCCATAGAATGCTGCTTCACCAAGTGCCTCGTAGAATGGAACATCCATCTCTTTCAAGACTTCTCTTAATTCAGCTTCTGATTTTTCCCAAAGTTCATCATGTCCAAAATATTTATCTTTGTTTTCAGGATCTCTTAAAGATAAACGGAAAGAATAGTTTTTAAAACCAAAGTCTTTATAGACATCCAAGATCAACTGTGTAACAGCTTTGATTTCGGATGCAATCTGATCCGGACGGCAGAAAATATGAGAGTCATTCTGTGTAAATGCACGAGCTCTCTCGATACCTGTCAAAGCACCGGAAGCTTCAAAACGGAAATCATTTGCAATTTCTGCAATACGAACTGGAAGATCACGATAAGAATGTAACTTAGACTTGAACATAATCATATGCTCTGGGCAGTTCATAGGTCTTAAAACATATGCATTATCAGGGTCTCTACGGTCCTGCATCGCTGGAAACATGTCATCTTTATAATGATCCCAGTGACCAGAAATCTTATATAATTTTGTATTTGCTACGGATGGAGTCAGAACATGAAGATAGCCCTGTTCGATTTCCTTATCCATAATATAATCCGAAAGTAAACGACGAACAGTAAAACCATTTGGCAGATACATTGGAAGGCCAGAACCGATGACATCAGAGAACATGAACATCTGTAAGTCTTTACCTAACTTTCTATGATCTCTTTCTTTTGCATCCTCAAGATCAGCTAAATGCTGTTCCAATTCTTCCGCTGTTGGGAAACATACACCATAGATTCTTTGAAGAACCTTATTGTTCTTATCTCCCTTCCAATATGCACCAGAATGCTTGATAAGCTTAAAGTTCTTACACATCTTTTCGTTTTCAACATGAGGTCCACGACAAAGATCTGTATAGTCGCCCTGGGTATACATGGAAATATTTGTTCCATCGGGCATACGTTCAATTAAATCAATCTTATATGGATCATCTTTGAACTGTTCTAAAGCCTCTTCTTTTGTGATTTCATGACGAACAATTCGTTTCCCATCTTTTGCAATCTTCTTCATTTCTTTTTCAATCTTTGGAAGATCTGCATCTGTAATTGTTACATCACCTAAATCGATATCATAATAGAATCCTTCTTCTACAACTGGTCCAACCCAAAACTTAGCCTGTGGCCAAATGTGTTTGACTGCATGCGCCATCATATGAGCACAGCTGTGATTTAATGTTTCAAGAGCTTCATTTTCTTTAAAATTAATCATAGTTTATTCCTTTCCGAGGACTAAAAAAGCGTCCTCATAACAAGGACGCTGTTAAGCGCGGTACCACCTTTTTTCCTGTATAAATTTATACAGACACTCTAAAATCTTTAACGCAGATTAAACGGCTTTCCTTTTCAGGTGCTGCTCCCAGGGAGTAACATAGCTGTATACGACAATTCTTTACACCAACCAGAATCTCTCTTGAGACGTAATACAGAAGTCATGTCCTGTTCTTCGCAATTTCATTTAAATTATTGTACCGGTTTGAAGTTCTGTCAAGAGCTTCATTCAAACAGTACAATTATTTCTTTTCTTTCTTTTTCGTTGGCTTAGAAACAAATCCAGCAACAATCGCAAAAAGAGCATAGACAAAAAGATAGACAAGAGCTGTACTGTTATAGAAAATAAATATTGCAGGTAAGAATAATACTGCAGTTGCTAATGCAAAACGAAATTTAAATCCGTTTCTTTCTGTATAAAAAACAGATAAAACTGCACAGACAATCGGATTCAACAAGAAGATAGCAAACATTGCCAATTCATTTGTTCTAGCAATAAATGGAACTAGATAATAAACACCTAAAAGAACTAAATAAAATACATAATTCTTTTTAATTTCTTGTTTTAAAGCTTCCATAATTCCCCCCTATTTTTAATCTATACTAACATATTTATAATACGTTTTAGAACAACGACATCTGATTACGATCCTGTAATCCTGTTAAAACACCCATCTTATCTAATTTCTTGATCATTGTAGAGGATAACAAAGTACGTCTCTCTAAGTCTTCTTTGGATAAGAATTCAGCCTGTTTACGTGCCTCCTCAATTGATTTTGCAACATTCGCACCAAGACCATCAATAACTATAAAAGGAGGTACAATAGCTTTCTCGTTATCTGGATCCTGCGAAAAGATTGTTGCTTGTGATTTATATAAATCGACATTAGAAATACAGAATCCTCTAGCGTAGAGCTCTTCACATAATTCTAAAGTAGAAAGTAAAGATTTTTCTTTATTTGTAACTGGAATGGCCGCATTGCGATCGGATGCACGATCCGAAATGTCTTTCATACGTGTTCGAATAGCTTCTAATCCCTTACACATTGTTTCGATTTCATACGCATCTGCACGAAGAGTAAAATACTGAATATAGAAATTCTGTGGTTCATGTACTTTATACCATGCAATACGGACAGCCATCATAACATACGCAACAGCATGTGCTTTTGGGAACATGTACTTAATCATCTTACAAGAATCAATATACCAGTTTGGTACATTATGAGCCTTCATTTTCTCCTCATAATCTGGTTTTAATCCTTTTCCTTTACGGACATCTTCCATGATTCTAAAGGCATCAATTGGTTCTAATTCTTTTTCCAAAAGATAAGTCATAATATCGTCTCGGCAGGCAATAGTCTCGCTTAGTGGATGCCCTGCTTGGACCAAAGCTTCTGCATTACCAGCCCATACGTCTGTACCATGTGATAGACCCGAAATCATAACAAGTTCAGAAAAACGATGCGGACGTGTCTCTTCAAGGACACGACGTGTTGTCATTGTGCCGAACTCTGGCAGACCTGCAGCGCCTGTTTCTTTTTTATAGACTCTAGGATCCGCATGAAGAGCATCATCACAGTAGAATAAAGATAATGTTTCTGCGTCATTCATCGGAATGTCGCCTGGTTTCACAGTTGCAATATTTTCTAGTAAACGCATCGCTGTAGGATCAACATGGCCTAAAATATCAAATTTCAGAACATTATCATGAATATCATGGAAATCGTAATGAGTTGTCATCCAAGCACTAGTTGGATCATTCGCTGGATACTGAACTGGTGTGAAATCTTCCGCTGTATACTCATCTGGAATAATAATAATACCGCCTGGATGCTGACCTGTTGTACGTTTTACATTCGTACAACCTGCAGCTAGATATTCCTTCATCGGACGACGCATATTTGTAATATTCATCTTTTCGCAATATCCAGTAACATAGCCATATGCTGTCTTATCTGCGACAGTACCGATTGTACCAGCTCGGAAGGCATGGTCTTCACCAAAAACTTCTTTAATGAATTGATGCGCACGCCACTGATATTCGTTTGAGAAGTTTAAGTCGATATCTGGAACCTTATCCGCATTGAAGCCTAAGAATGTCTGGAACGGAATGTTATGACCATTGCCTTTCATGATTCCTCCACAATGTGGGCATACTTTATCTGGGAGATCAAAACCCGACTTAACCTCTGAATCTTCAATCCATTCACTATAATGACATTTTGGACATAGATAATGTGGTTTCAACGGATTTACTTCTGTAATACCAGACATAGTTGCTGTAAAGGAAGAACCAACGGATCCTCGTGAACCTACAACATATCCATCCAAGTTAGACTTTTTAACAAGCAAATGAGCAATATAATAATGAACATCATAACCATTACGAATGATATTATCCAATTCCATGTCCAAGCGATCCATGACGATATCTGGTACTTTTCCTTCAAACTCATACATCTGATGGGCTGTTTTATAACAAACTGCTCTTAATTTCTTATCAGAATCTTCAATATGAGGTGGGAATGTGCCATCTGGAACTGGTTGTATATCTTCTTCAATCACATCAAACAATCGATTTGGATTTTCAATGACAATTTCATTTACTAGTTCTGAATCATTTAGCCATTCAAATTCTTGCAACATTTCATTTGTGAAACGAATATGTTGATCTGGATTTTTTGTCTTAAGACGTAAAGCATCATTACGGATATACAATGGATGCATAGCACCACCGACACCCTGTGACATGATATAGACATCACGGAACATCTTCTGTTCTTTTGTACAATAATGAGCATCACTATCTGCAATAATAGGGATACATAACTTCTTTGCGCATTGAATGATACGTCTCTGTACATCTTTTAAACGATCAACCGATGGCAAATTTCCCATTGCAATAGAAGTGGAGTAATTACCCAATGGTTGAAGTTCTACATAATCATAGAACTTCATTGCATTTTCTAAACGCTCATCTTCTGCATTACATGCAAGTTCGAATAGTTCTCCATTTAAGCAAGCAGAACCAATCAACAAATTTTCACGACATTTTTGAATCTCGCTTCGAGAGATACGTGCTTCTGCAGCAACGTCAACACCTTCTTTACCAGAAGATTTCCCCATGACAGCTAATGTATCTGTATTTGATTTTGTAACAAGTTTATAAAGATCACGCATCCCAGCTTGGTTCTTAACAATCACTTCCACATGTGATCGACGAATCTTCTTAAATACTTCAGGACCTTGAATCTTATATTGCAGATCCGCAATCGTATGCGCACCAAACTTTTCTTTTGCATCTTTAATAAGACATAAGAAAACACCTGCTAATGCTTCTGCATCATAATCTGCTCTATGAGCTACTTCCTCATCATATGGAACATGGTAATTACGAGAAATGTTTCCTAAACGATACGCTCTTCTTTCGGGTAAAACTGCGCGAGCCATATCTAATGTATCAATGACAGTATTCTGTAATGGGGGTTGTCCAATTCTATGTAATTCTTCGTTTAAAAAATGATAGTCAAACGTAGCATTATGTGCAACCAGAACCCCATCACCAATCCAATCCACAATCTCTTTCCAACATTCTGCAAAAGGCTTTGCATCTTTGACCATATCATTTGAAATATTTGTCTTATTTGTAATATATGGTGGAATTGGAAAAGGTGGCTTCACAAACATCTGAAGACGGTCAATGACGGTCTGATTTTTAATCTTTACAGCACCAAATTCAATAATAGAATCATAGTATGCCGAAAGCCCCGTTGTCTCAAGGTCAAAAGATACATATTCTGCATCATCTAGAGAAATATCTATAGAATTGCGGACAATCAACAAACGGTCATTGACCATGTTCATTTCACATCCAAAGCCAACTTTAAAATGACGATCTGGATCACTCTTAGCATATTTTTGACCTTGTCTATAAGCTTTAACGAATGCCTGAACATCGGCATGATCAGTTATGACGACACCTCTATGTCCTATCTGATAAACATAATCTACGATGTCTCTAACATCACAGACGCCATCCATTTCAGACATCAAAGAATGCATATGCCATTCAATACGTTTCTTTTCAGCTGGATCAACAGGCTTCTCTTTTTCTGTTTCTTCCACTTGCGAGGCAATGATAATCAGATCATTTTCATACATATCTTGTTCTACATTACCCCAGATTTTGACATGTGAACCGACTTTATATTCAGACATTTCTTCACGCGTCGTACGACGTCCCTCAAAACGTTTCACTTTAATAGCGTCGGTTCCATCAAAGATAGAAATGGATTGAATCAATGTTTTTTTCTTCGTTTCGATTTCTTCAATATTAAAGATATCTCCTTCAATCTGGATGTCCGACATAGGACTTGTAATATCCTTCAAAGAAAATTTTGTATAATCTTCCAATTTTGTACGATAGTACGATTTCTTCTTTGTTTTTTCGACTGGTGCAGGAGCCACTTCTGGATCTGCCATCTTTTTCATAACAACATCTCTTACTTCAGACTGAGTAGTCTGAGATAAAGTACAATCTACTTGAATCGATGTAAAACCAACCGATTGCAGATATTTTTCAATTTCACTTGTATATGCGGAAGAACGTTCTAAATCTTCTTGACTATTCATTAAGAAGCTAAGACGATTTTTTATACTATCAAAAGTAAAGACATTTTCAGCTAAATATGCATTGTGAGGGGATACTTTAGCAAAATAGCTTAAATAACGCTGTATCTCACTTCCTGTTTGTTTTTCCTCTGGACAATGAATAATAAGCTGTGCTTTAGAACCTGTTGCTTCTTCAATCACATACGAAATCTGACTATATTCATCAAATGGCAAAACTTGCTTTGCTTGCAAATCTAAAATAACAATATTACTAGAACGGAAAAAACGAATACGCTCAACAATGACATCATCAAGGTCAGGGTATCCTTCTGTAATCTTACCGTTTTGTATTTCTTTTAAGTACTTCTTCATAATGCAATTACTAATGATACACTAAGCAAAACAAAAAGGAAATGATAACTCATTTCCTTTTTGTTAGATTAAGCAATACGTGTACCGCCGACATTACGGATACGCAGTGTATAGCAGCAACCTTCCCCAAAAGCCGACTCCATAACTTTAATATATTCAGCGCTCATATCTTTTTTCACAAAGGCTTGAATTGTACCTGCAAATCCACCCCCATGAACGCGGAATGCACCATTTTCTCCAATCACATAATCACTTAGTGCTAGAGCAACACCCACAGCCTGATGAGATACATCTTGCGCAGCAGAAATATTCTGAAGATACATCCAAGAAGAGTGTCCCGATTCACGAACAAGTTTTAAGAATCTATTAATGTCGGATGCCTTCAATGCATCTGCTTCTTCTCTTGCACGCTTTGTTTCATTTACAAAATGGAAAGCTCTTAAAAAAGCTCTATCCCCTACTTTTTTACGTATTTCAGAAACATGAGAAATCACATCTTCCGTTGTCACTTTTCCAAGAACATCATGTCCTAAAACTTTAGCAGCTGCTTTCATCTCCATAGGAATCAAAGAATATTCATCGGAAAGATCCGCATGACTGGCTTTAACATCTGTCAAAATAAGATCATATCCATAATCGGCAGGATTAAATGGGACCTTTTCGACCACTGGATTTTCAGGGTCTGCAAAATCCATAAATGCGAAACTCCCAACTGAGCATGCCATCTGATCCAAAAGACCAGAAGCCTTCATAAAATATTCATTTTCTGCATATTGACCAATCTTCGCAATATCTTCCGAAGAAACTTTATTATCGTTATATAAAGCGTTCTGAATGGTTCCAAGAAGTACTTCAAAAGCTGCTGAAGAAGACATCCCTCCACCTGGAATGACATCACTTTCTGCATAGCATTCAAAACCACCTGCTTTATAACCTCTCTTTTTCAATCCACCAGCAACGCCACGAATCAAAGCTTCTGTTGAATTTTTTTCTTCTGCTTTAATTTCTGTGTCAGTAACATCGACTGGCTTTACAGAGAAGCCCTTAGATGCATAGCGAACTATGCCATCATCCGTTGGAATAACAGCACCAACTACATCTAAGTTTAAAGAAGCTGCAAGCACTTTACCTAACTGATGATCGGTATGATTCCCACCAACTTCAGTTCTACCAGGTGCACTAAACAACTGAGCCTCTGCATCACCATAAAGGTTAAGAGCTTTGTCCAAAATAGAAATATAGCGTTCTTTCTGTGCTTCTAAGGATTCTTCTCCATAAAGGTCAATTAATTTAGTATTTAGTTTTCCTTCTTTTACTGCATTCTGTAATTCTGTGATTTTCATAAAACAAGACCTTCCTATTTAGCTAATTTTTCAAAAGCATTACGTGCAGCATTTTGCTCTGCCTGCTTTTTTGATACCCCTGTTCCTGTTCCTAAAACTAAACCATCTACTAATACATTCATTTCAAATTCAGGAGCATTTGCTGGTCCAGTGGTTTTTACCAACTGATAGTGCAATGTTCTAGAAGAATCTGCTTGAACAAATTCCTGTAACTTCGTCTTATAATCATGGATGATTCCAACATCATCTGGGTTTGCCAAACGTGGTGTAATAACTTCATTCAAAATATTATCCACTGCAGACATACCTTGATCTAAGAAAAGTGCACCTAAAAATGCTTCAAAGCTATCTGCAATGATTGCATCTTTATTACGACCACCTGTTTTTTCTTCCCCTGTACCTAATAATAGAAAATCATTTAAATGTAACTCTCTACCATAGATGGCAAGTGCTTTCTCACATACCAACTGTGCACGAAGACGTGTCATCTTTCCTTCGGAAAGCCCTAATGGAAAAATAGCATTGGAACTCCATAACTGTAAAACAGCATCTCCCATAAATTCTAATCGTTCATTATCATGAAACTGCTTATGTTCATGAGCATAGGAACTGTGCATAAAAGCCTGATGCACCATTTGTGTATTTTTGACAGAAATCCCTCTGTTTTTTAACCAATCTATAATATCCAAAACGTATCCTCCTTAATCGATATACGATTCCATAAAATTAGTAGAAGCTCTTTGAATCAGCTTTTTATACATGGGATTGCCACTGTCATCCAAAATCTTATCGCTATCGATGCGAGCCTGATTCATGATTTTCGTATCATACGTTAGATTTCCCAAAATAAAACCTGGCAATCCACTTTGCCTTGTTCCCAGTATATCACCTGGACCACGTTGACGTAAATCTTCATATGCAATCTTAAAGCCATTATTTGTTTCAACAAGAACATTTAATCGTTCCAATGTATCTTTATCATTTGAATCTGTCAATAACCAGCAATGTCCCTGTGTTGATCCTCTTTGAATTCTTCCACGCAACTGATGGAGCTGACTGAGTCCAAATCTTTCCGCATTATAAACAATCATCTCTGTTGCATTAACAACATTCATCCCCACTTCAACGACAGTAGTTGATATTAATATCCTTGTTTTCCCGTCTGCGAATCGTTGCATTGCTTCCTGTTTTTCTTCTGAACTCATAGAACCATTCAGAATGTCACATCTATATTCTGGAAAATTGGCTTGTAACGATTCATATACATCATGTACATTCCGTACAGACTGTAATTCATTTTTTTCTTTGGCTGCACATATAACATATAATTGATGCCCATCTGCAAGCAAATTCTCTACTTCTTTTCGGATGGGGTAAAACCCATTCTTATTGATTAATTTCGTAATTGGTTCTTTTCTTCCTTCCGGCATAGATTCAATGGTAGAAACATCCATATCTCCTAAAAATGCGGATGCAAGTGTACGCGGTATCGGTGTCGCACTCATCAAAAGAAAATCAACTTCTTTTCCTTTTAAGCGTAAAGCTTTCCGCTGCGTTACACCAAAACGTTGTTGTTCATCCGTCACTACCATTCCTAAACAACGGAACTGTACATTATCCTGCAAAAGACTATGCGTTCCAATCAGAATATCAATTTTTCCTTCTGCCGTCCGCTTTAAGATAGCTTTCTTTTCCGATGAAGAAAGGCTAGAATAAAGCACTTCTATCTGTAAAGAACAATTTTTTAGGATAGAGCGCAATGATTCTAAATGCTGTTTAGCTAAAATCTCAGTTGGAGCTAACAAAGCACCCTGATAGCCAGATAAAACGCAAGCATAAAGTGCAAGTACTGCAACCGTCGTCTTACCACATCCAACATCGCCCTGAACAAGACGATACATTATACGCTTACTCTGCATATCTTCAAATATATCTTTTAATGCATATTTCTGACCATCTGTTAAAGGATATGGCAAAGAATGAATAACCTTTTTCACTTTGTGCATCTCAAATAATCTTGGTGTTTTATATGTATTTTCTAAATTCATCTTTCGCCATATTCCAACGGAAGTAAAGTATAACAAGAATTCTTCGTATTTCAATGTACGTTGTGCAGCCTCAATATCCCCTTTGTTTGTTGGAAAATGCATTTTCTCAATCGCGGATCTTTTCGATAATAAATGATATTGTTTCATCAGATTCTCTGGGACCCAATCTTCAATCGAAGCTGCTATTGTAGTAAATACCTTTTTTAAAATTGTTTGGATCGTATTCTGACGTATACCATCTTTTGTACTATATATTGGTGTGATACTTTTATGTTCAATGAGTGGTTTCAAGTCATAACTTGTTGCAGTCACATTCGAACGTCCCTTATAAATTCCATTGATTGTAATCGTACTATCACAAGAGATATTTTTTATCCAAGGACGGTTATAGATTGTAATACGTAGAACATGATCCTCCATCATGACACTAAAACTACTTATAGAAAGATAGCCTTTGTGAAAAGTATTCACATTAGAGCATACAGTACCTTGAAAAGAAACTTTATCATCAATTTTCCAATTATCAAATGACTGCACATTCAATATTTCATAGCGAAAAGGATAATACTCTAGAACGTCATCTGTATCTTTCCAACCAAGTTGAGAGCAAATTTCAAGCTGCCTTGGTGTTAATTTTAATGCTTTATTTGTAAGGTCCATAACATAAGATATTATAACATTTGATCTCCATTAAATGGTGCGTACAACTTCATTTTTAAAGTGTTTTGCTGAAGTAGCAAAATAAATAATGGCAAATGCCACCATACTGATAAATATCCCAATAAATAGAATTCCTTTTATAGAAATACTTTCTAGCATCCAACCGCCTAAAGAATTTGCAAGCATAGAACAGATGCCTGTAACAAAAATCCCCATAATTGCTTGTCCTTTGACAATATCTTTTTCTCCGACAATCGCATAAGAATAGTAAACCGAAGAGACTTGATAGAAACCAGATAAAAGAATATGTGATACATTTAGCCAAATCCAGAATGTTATGTTTGGAGTCGCAAAGAAAAGAACCAATTTTAAAACACCACCCAGTGCAGAAATACGTAACATAGCTGGAGCACCAATATGACTCATAATGTTTTTACCGAACATAACCGCAGGAATTTCTGAAAATGCCATTAAAAATAATGTTAATCCAAGATCTTTGGAAGTACCACCAAGAGGTTCAATGAAATAAATCATAAACGTCGTAATTAAGTTATTCATGAACCAAAGAAAAGAAAAACCGATAATTAGAACAATAAAACGATGGTATTTCCTAATAAATTCCTTAATTGTAGAGGGGTTCTCTTGATAAGATCATTACCAGCTATGATATGTGCATCTAAATCCTTCTGTGGTACAGGAAAAGAAATTAATACTCCTATCAAAATTAAATAAATCAATGCGTAGACTGGAATAATAACCTCTGGTCCAAAATGAGAAGTCAACATACCCATAACAGCAGCAGATAAGGAATATCCTAAAAATCCCATGGAACGAGCAAGACCAAAATTCATATCATAGTTATTATTTGTAAATTGCAGACATAGACTAGATAATAACGGTGTTACTGCAGCTTGAATACTATATGCTGTTGTGAAAAAACTAGTGTCGGCAAAAATGAGTTCGGAAGAAAATATAATCCGCCAAAAGATATCACACAAACACCAAAAAACAAGATTAAGTAATACTTCAACGGAACCTTTTCCGATTTATCCGCAAAAATTCCAATAAATTGAGCCAATACACAGCTAATCAAGCAAGATACTGCTGTTAAATTTCCAATTTGCCATGCCGTAAAACCTCTATTTCCTAAAAACAGAGCTGCAAAACTTGTAATGATTAATGTATCACTCCAAAATCCAGCTTGTAAAATACCATAACGTATATTTGGACCTTTTTTCATCGCCATATCATCCCTCATCTTTTTCATAGGTGTTCATTATAATCAAAATTCAAAAAATAAAAAGTAGGCATTCATAAAAAAGATTTAAAAAGAAAGACCGAACCTATTCATTAGTTCGGTCTATTTTCTTTAATAGAAATATTATTCAACACCAATTACAAAATTATAAACTGGCTGTCCACCATCTTGTAAATCAACGTCAACATCATAGTTATCTTCAACAAAAGACTGAAGCTCTTCCGCATCTGCATCCGATACATCCTGACCTTTAAGAATTGTAACAATTTCAGAATCATCATCCATCATTTTAGCAATTAATTCCTTTGCTGATGTTAACATATCTGCATTGGAAACAACAATATTCTTTTCATAGATTCCCATGTAATCACCTTGATGAATCTCTGTGCCATCTACAGTTGTATCTTTGATTGCATATGTAACTTGGCCTGTCTTTACATTATCGATAGCTTCCTGCATTGCTTCACGATTCGCATCAACATCATCTTCTGGATTGAAGTTGATACATGCGCTAAGACCCTGTGGTACGGACTTTGTTTCTAATACGATGACATCCTTACCCTCTGTCATTTCTGCAGCTTGTTTAGCAGCCATAATAATATTCGAATTATTAGGAAGAATGAAAATATGTCTTGCATTAACTTTAGCAATAGCTGAAGCAATATCTTCTGTAGAAGGGTTCATCGTCTGACCACCAGAAACAACATAGTCTGTACGATAATCCATAAATAACTTACGCACACCATTTCCGGCTGCTATAGCAATAATTCCATATTCCTTTTCTTCTGAAGAAATTTTTTCTTCTGCATCATCTAATAAAGAAGGATTCAGCTCATCTTGAACATTTTCAATCTGAACTTTACGGAAATATCCATAGCGTTCAGCAAGCATGAGAACTTCACCTGGAGTCAATGTATTTAAACGTAACTTAATACCATTTACCCCAACAATCAATGTGACCTGATTACCTAACTGTTCAACAGATTTACGGAATCGATCTTCGTTAAATGACTTTGCATGCTTTTCATCAAAATCCAAAATAAATTCAGTACGATAACCAGAAGCATGTTCATTCTTAGACTCCTGCTTAATTGCCTCAACAGTTTCTTCCGTAATAGGATTACCATCTAAAAATGCCTTAAAACCTTCGAAAACAACAACAAGACCATATCCACCTGAGTCAACAACATGTGCTTCTTTCAGTACTGGTAGAAGATCCGGTGTGCGATCCAAAGAGGCACGCGCTTCTTTAAGAAATTCTTCCATGAATTCTTCAAGACTAGCTTCTGGATACTCTTCTAGATATGTTGCTCCATAATCTGACGATTCACGAATTACAGTAAGGATTGTTCCTTCTGTAGGACGCATAACAGCCTTATATGCAAGTTTAGATCCATTGCACAGTGCTTCTGAAAAATCTTTGACAGACATTTCATCCATATCTTTCAAATACTGATATACACCGCGGAAAATCTGAGAAAGAATTACACCAGAGTTACCTCTAGCTCCCATAAGAAGACCTCTACTTAATGTCTTTAATACAACTGGCATAGAATCGCTTCCACTCTTACGAACTTCAGAAATACCATTTGTAAATGTCAAAGACATATTTGTACCTGTATCTCCATCTGGTACAGGGAATACATTTAATGCATCGACATCTTTTTTACGTGCATTTAAGTTATTGCAGCCGCTTTCCAGCATGCCTTTTAATATAGTTCCATTGATTTTTTCCATGTTCTACCCTCTGTCAGTTCAGTACTCTAACGCCCTGAACAAAGACATTGACAGCATTTACATCCTGGGAAAGTGTCTTTTCAAGTACGTATTTAACTTTCTTTTGTGCTTCCTTTACAGCTTCAGAAATCTTAACACCGAAACTCATAATAATATATAAATCAATTTCAAGGCCATTGTCTGTAACACGAACAACAACGCCTCTACCATAATTTTCTTTATTTAAAAGTTCAGCCCAGCCATCTCTGAGAACCTGCTTACTGGCCATACCAACAACGCCATAGCATTCTGTTATTACTCCGCCTGCAAGTGATGCAATAGCATCTTCCGATACGGAGATACTGCCATAATTTGTTTTTCTTTCAACTGTCATGAAAATAACTCCTCACTCTGTTTCATTATAACAAATACAATCTAAAAAATACAAATTGTACGAATTTATGGAATTACAAGTTGTCCTGTAGCGTAATATCCAGCATTATAATGTCCTATAAATTCTTCATCCGGCACTTCATTTCCCGAATCATCAATTGGTATCGCAATACGATTACCATTTTCATCTAGGGCATCATTTCCAGTTTCGTCTACATAATAATGTTTTTCAATTTGATCTCCATAAGAATTTGTACGAACTGCACCTGCTTCATCTGTCCAAAATTCTTTTGTATCTTTTTCTTCATTCCAGGGACAAGTCATTGTGTATGCTACATTCAAAGAATCACTTGCCGATATACATTTTGATTTGTCAGAAACAGCTTTATAAATCAAATCGTAGAAATCCAACTTATCCAAATTATGATAAGAGCCTAAATAATAACCTCCATTGCGCATCAAAACCTTTAATGCTTGATCATCATACGGTAATGCATATTGAGAAATTTCAGAAATATTTGCAATTGCAGATGGCTCGACCGATGCTAGTGCTTTCGAAAGAAGTCGTGTCTGATCAGCATCTGTAAAGCCTTTGATCAATGGTACATCCGCAATAAGATCTAAATATTCTGACTTTAATTGTGCCTGTGTATTATCCGACAACAATACAATCGGTTTTTCATCGTAACGATATCCTACTGGTCTTTTTTCCTTAATTTGGATATGAATAACGTTATTTTTGACATATGAAACTTCTGCACCCTCTATCATTGGATCATTTTGTAATTTCTTCTCCAAAAGTAAAGGAAAAGTAAGATAATAGATATCTTTTGTATCAACTCCCGAAACAGTTTGTATATAATCTTCTGGTAGATAATAATTTCCCTCAATGTGAATCGACTTTACTTTACTTTCCGGCATCCAAAAATACAATGTAATAATCGCTATGGTAGCAAAAAACATTGCATAATGCATAATTGATGATTTGCTTTTTTCAAAGCTTTTAATTGAACGTAAATGTCTTCTACTGGCAAATACATTTTCAACGGATTCAGGATATTCCGACTCAATATCAGAATGCTTTTTCTCTTTGATTAATCGCAATTGAAACGCTCCATTTCTGTATGAAGTAAAATACCATATTTATCTAGTACTTTGCCACGAATTTCCTCTACCAGTTGCATATAATCTTTTGCTGTTGCACCACCAATATTTACAATAAAGTTTGGATGTTTTTCTGAAACACAGGCTCCACCGACACACTTTCCACGATAACCAATTGCATCTATCAGTTCCCAAGCACGCATTCCATCCTCTGGATTACGAAATACAGAACCGCATGAAGGAAATTCCAAAGGTTGTGTAGAAATTCTACGATTTCTTCTATTTTCCATCAAATCCCGAATGATGTCTGAATCTTTTGGTTCCATCTTTAAACGCGCAGCCAAAACAATCCAGTCCGGATGCTTCTGAAAAATACTTGTACGATACGCAAAACCGCACTCTGAAGCTGGAATCCAGTGCAAATTACCATCTCTATAAACAAATACTTCTTTGACAATATCACTCATTGAAGCTTTATATGCGCCAGCATTCATAAATACCGTACCACCCAATGTTCCAGGAATACCAGACGCAAATTCAAGGCCGGAAAGACCATTTTTCATAGCTTCGACCGCTAAGGCAATAATAGAACATCCTGCTTGAGCAACCATCTCTGTACCGTTAATATAAGAATTATTAAAAAACTTATCTAAACGAATTACAGCACCATTATATTCTTTATCACAACATAGAAGATTACTTCCTTTACCGATTAATTTAAAAGGAATATTCTCTTCTTTTAAAGTGCGTATAACAGCATCTAAAGATACGTCTGAATTTGGATATATAACATATTTACAATTCCCACCAATACGTAAAGTTGTCATAGTAGATAGAGGTCTATCACACTCTACTTCTGCAAGATTTTCCAATTTTTTTAATAAATCACTCATTTATAAGCTCCTTCATCCAATGAATCATAGAATAGGCAGCATCTCTTTTTCCTTCTTGAAAGGCTTTTTGCTTCATAGCATCTATTCTATTCGGATCATGCATCAGATTATTGACTGTATCTGCCAATACTTTCTCATTCAGATCCTTTTCTTCAAGCAGAACTGCAGCATCTTTATCCGATAGCTCCTTTGCATTAAAATATTGATGGTTATTTGGAACATAAGGACTTGGAATCAATACAGACGCACATCCGATTGCTCCAATTTCTGCCATTGTTGTAGCACCAGCACGAACAACAGCTAAGGAGCATCCTTTTAGCATAGCCTTCCCGTCAACATATGGAACAATTTTAATTCGATCGTTAGAAGTATATTGAAATGAATACTCATTCGATTTTCCAGCTGCAATAACAACCTGATAATCTTTATCAAAAAGAGGACATGCTCGATCAATTACTTGTGAAACAGAAGAACTTCCTAAAGAGCCCATCATAAACACTACAAAAGGAATATTCTCCTTTAATCCAATAGAAGAAATTACTTCACTACTATATTCTACATCCGCAGCAATCGTTGCTTCAGGATTTCCAAGTAATTTTACTTTTTCTGACGGAAACTGTTTGTAGTTTGCTTCATAACAGCCAACAATTGCATCTGCAAAACGAGCCAAATACACATTTGCTTTACCCGCAAAAGAATTCTGTTCATGTAACATTGTAGGAATACTCAATTTATGCGCTGCACGAATTAAAGGGACAGAAATATAATTTCCAAAGCCGACACAAATATCTGGCTTTTCTTCTTTCAATATTAATAGAGCATATTTTTCTGCTTTCATCATAGAAATGACTGACTTCATTTTAGCCCTGAAGCCACCATTCGTACCTACCATCTCATAACCATAAAATTTATATCCGTGATCCGGAATCAAAGTTGATTCCATACGATTTGATGATCCAAAGAATAATACTTCGTTCTTATCATCTTCTTTTTTTAAAACATCCGCAAGTGCTAATGCTGGATAAATATGTCCACCGGTTCCACCGGCTGCTATCATTACTTTCATAAAACCCTCTTTTGTAACAGAATAATTCTATCATATGGAAACAAAAGAACTGCATAAATCAATAATTATTGATTAAGAAACACATTATTTTCACAAAAATTTCAAAAACAAAAAGACATAGGAATCATCCTATGTCTCCAATTAAAGCATTTTATAGATTTTATTCCAAACTTCATCCATTCCCTTTTTAGAAATAGAATCCACTGGAACTAGAGCTGTAGTTGGAAGATTCAGAACTTCAGCAATTTTGCGTGCATTTGAAAGATATTTACCACGAGAAAGCTTATCTGTTTTCGTACACGCAATAATAATATTCAAATGTGCGGCACGACCATACTCAATCATCTGAATATCTTCTGGACCTGGCACTCTTCTTGAGTCCAGTACAAGAACCATTCCTTTCAGATTTTCTCGTTTGTAAAAATAAGGATCAATTAATTTTCCAAATGCGATTGCACTCTTATCATCTGAAGTCGCATATCCATATCCAGGTGCATCTGTAAATACAACTTTTTCGTCAACTATAAAGAAATTCAAAAGTCTTGTTTTACCTGGTGTTTTCCCTGAATAAGCAAGATTCTTTTTATTAACTAAAGCATTGATCAAAGAAGACTTACCTGCATTGGATCTTCCAGCAAAAATAATTTCGGGAAGATCACTATCTGGCCACTGAAACTCATTAGCAGCTGTGGCAAATAGTTTTGCATCATAGAACTGCATATTACTTTACCAACGCTTCCTTAAGAACCTGAGAAACATTCTCCATCGGAACAAACGTTACAGATTCTTTAACTGCATCTGGAACATCATCTAAGTCTCGTACATTATCCTTAGGAATCAAAATCTTATTGATTCCTACGCGATGTGCAGCGAGTGACTTTTCACGAAGACCTCCAATTGGAAGAACGTTTCCACGTAATGTAACTTCGCCAGTCATTGCAATGTCACTATGAACAGGAGTTCCAGTAAGAGCAGAGACAATTGCTGTTGTCAATGTAACACCTGCAGATGGACCATCCTTTGGAACAGCTCCCTCAGGAACATGAATATGAATATCATGAGTATCAAAGAATTCTGGCTTAATCTTAAACTCTTTTGCATGAGCACGAACATAGTCCATCGCAATCTCAGCACTTTCCTTCATTACATCGCCTAATTGACCCGTAATGACAAGTCTTCCTTTTCCTTCAAAGTAATTTACTTCAATCTGAAGAACATCACCTCCGAACTCTGTATAAGCAAGACCTGTTACACATCCAACCTGATCTTTCTTTTCTTTTGATCCATATTCATACATCTCTTTACCTAACCATTCAACAATTAATTTTTTGTTGACGATAACAGATTTCTTACCATCTTTCAGAATAGCTAGAACTGTCTTACGGCATAATGAAGCAATTAAGCGTTCAAGCTGTCTTACACCAGCTTCACGAGTGTAATGACGGATGAGATATAAAATATCTTTCTCTTTTAAACGGAACTGAGAAGCTTTTAAACCATTTTCTTTAATCTGTTTTGGAATCAAATGGTCAACAGCAATCGTGACTTTGTCCAATTCAGTATAAGAAGGCAAATCAATAATTTCTAAACGATCACGCAATGGTGCTGGGATATTATCCAAATAATTCGCTGTTGCAATGAACATTACTTTAGAAAGATCATAAGGTTCTTCTAAATAATGATCACTGAACATACTATTCTGCTCTGGATCCAATACTTCAAGCATTGCATCACTTGGATCACCTTTGTAATCTGCTCCCATTTTATCAATTTCATCAATCAAGAAAACCGGATTGATTACACCAGCTTTTTTCATTCCCTGAATGACACGTCCTGGCATAGCACCCAAATATGTTCTACGGTGTCCTCGAATTTCAGCTTCATCCCTCACACCACCGACTGACATTTTAACAAACTTACGATCTAGTGCACGAGCAATGGACTTAGCTAAAGAAGTTTTACCAACTCCAGGAGGACCTACAAGACAGATAATAGGAGCCTTTAAAGTTCCTGTCATCTGTTTTACCGCAAGATATTCCATGATACGATCCTTGACTTTCTTTAAGCCATAATGATCTTCATCAAGAACTTTTCTTACTTCATTTAAATCAGCGCAATCCTTTGTTTCCTGCCACCATGGTACTTTTAATACCCAATCTAGATAGTTACGTTCAACCGACGCTTCCCCACTTCCAGGAGGCAACATATTAAAGCGCTGTAATTCTTCTAATGCTTTCTGCTTAACCTGTTCTGGATAAGGATTATTTTCAATTGTTTCACGTAACTGATCAGAGTCATCCGCAAGATTTGTGACATCACCAAGCTCTTCTTTAATCGCTCTCAGCTTCTCACGAAGATAAAATTCTTTTTGATTGTCATCAATCTTTTCTTTGACTTTATCATTAATTTTATTCTCCAGACGTGAAATATTCTGCTGTCTTTCTATTTCAGCAAGAATCTGATACATACGTTCATTTACATCAACAGTCTCTAATAACTTTTGCTTAGCATCTTGATTCATGACAAAATACTGTGCAAACTGATCTGTCAAAGTAATAGCACTTACCCCATTGGAAAGCTGTTGAAGTGTTTCTGGTGGAAATGTAGAACTTAAGGAAGAAACGCTTTCTAATTCTGTGATAATCTTATGAATCAAAGCCTGTTCTTCATCTGCATCACCAATAACATCATCCAATGTTTCAATCTCAGCCATCATTAGATCATCATTCTCTTCTAATGACATCAATTTAGCTCTCTTCATGCCTGTAAATGTAACACGTAAAAAGTTCTGTTTACGGCGTACAACCTTGATTTTAGCTAATGTACCACATTGATAAAGATCACTCTTTTTTGGATCATCAACCATAAAATCAGACTGACATACTACAAAAATCATTGAGTCGTAGTTATTACTGGATGCGTTAACTGCATTGACCGACTTTTTACGTCCGACTTCAATCATTACATCCTGCCCTGGGAATACAATGATTCCTCTAGTGCATACGACAGGTACTTTCAAATATGTACTATTGCTCATTTCAAGCACCTCCATTCTTATCATACATGAATGTTTAAAAATAAGACGCTTTCGCGCCTTATTTTTATAAAATTTAATTTCTCAAAGAAGATTATTCAGCAGACTTGGATGCATTTTCTTTAACGAATTCATAAGCCTTCTGATTTCTGACATCTCTCTTGAGCATGTCATGATTAATTAAAGACTTAACCTTTTCGACATCCATGTTATAAGCCTTAGCAATCTCACCATATTCCTTTTCAATATCTTCTTCAGATGGTTCAAGGTTTTCGAGCTCAGCAATCTTTTCAAGAGCGAGACGGATTGTAACTGTCTTAGTAGCATTTTCGTGGTAATCATTCTTTAAATCTTCTGGCTTTTTACCCATCATAGCAAGATACTGACCTAAGTTCATACCATACTGCTGAATCTGTGCGGCAAGCTGATTGATTTCGTTAGAAATTTCATCATCAACAAGAACTTCTGGTAAATCAACTTCTGTATTAGCAGCTAACTGTTCCATTAAGCTGTTATCCGCATCTGTTTCAGCATTGTTCTTCTTGTTAGCTTCCATTCTTTCACGAACTGTCTTCTTAAGATCTTCAGCTGTTTCTACATTAGGAATATTGACATCCTTAGCGAAATCATCATCGATTTCTGGAAGAACCTTAGTCTTAACTTCATTGACCTTAACTTTGAAGACCACTTCTGCACCAGCAAGATCTTCTGCATGGTAATCTTCTGGGAATGTTAAATGAAGATCCTTTTCTTCACCAGCTGTTGTACCAACGAGCTGTTCTTCGAAGCCAGGAATGAAAGAACCAGATCCTAATTCAAGGTTGTAATTTTCAGCCTTTCCGCCTTCGAATGGTTCATCACCCTTAAAGCCTTCATAGTTGATATTAACTGTATCGCCGTTTTCTGCTGCGCTTTCTTTAACTTCGAGGTCAGCATATGTATTACGCATACGATCAAGTTCTTTTTCAAATTCTTCGTCTGTAACAGTAGAATCAGCTAAAACATAGTTTAAGCCCTTATAGTCTTTAACAGCTACTTCTGGCATAACTGCGAATGTATAAACAAGAACTACCTTTTCAGAATCGATAGACTTAACGTCTAATGTTGGCTGAGAAATTGGATCGAGATTGCATTCTTCAAGAGCTGCTCTCATCCATTCATTTGCATTGTCTTCAACAGCAACAGCCTGTCTCTCACCAACAGAAATCTGCTTTTCAATTAATGCCTTAGGAGCTGCACCCTTACGGAAGCCCTTAATGCTTACTTTCTTTGCGAGTTTGTTAAAAGCTTTATCAACAGCCTTAGCCCATTCTTCGCCTTCAATAGTTACTTCTAAATCTCCAATAGATTTTTCTTTCAGTGTCCAAGTTGACATTGTTATATACTCCTTTTCTCTATTTCGTGCTGTAGTATTATATCAAAATCCGATGAGCATAACCATAGGTTATGCAATTTTAAGAGACTGA
Source organism: uncultured Bulleidia sp. (assembly GCA_963557245.1). Classification (GTDB taxonomy): domain Bacteria; phylum Bacillota_I; class Bacilli_A; order Erysipelotrichales; family Erysipelotrichaceae; genus Bulleidia. Next base: position 2,657 of record CAUWDF010000006.1, on the reverse strand, counting down.
CATCATCGAAATACGCCTATATCCTACATTTTTTCGTTAGCACTGTCAACACTTGAGTGCTAATATGCGTATTTCATATTTGTTCACTCTAAGATTGATCAGATTCCGATACGTATACACCAGCTTTTAGACATGCTTCTTTATAGATATCTGGTTCATCCATCATATCTGAAATCTGTTTGATTGTATCTAAAGCCAGAGCTTTTGATTCATCTTCCGAATAAGATAATGGTAAAAATAAATATACATCATGAATCAAAATTTTTTTTGCCATATCATAAATAGCAGGATTCTTTATACCGACCCAATCATATAAATATTTATCTGCTCGCAAATAACCTTCTGATTTACTTACAGGAGTTATATCATCCCCATAGAATGTATATTCAACTCCATCTTTCAAAAGAACGAATTCTTCGCCAATTTCCTGTTCCGCAATAGCATTAATGATAAGTCCTGCCGCTTCTGGAAGTGGATCTTTTGCAAGATAGTCCATAATTTCCGGTAAAAATTCACGAATGTTTCGTGAAGATAATTGAGAAGCAGAAAATAGTTGTGTTTCAGCTCTTCCCTTCAATCCATTCAAAAGTTTATTTAATGAAACTTCCGTATCACCCGATTGCTCAGAAAGTTCATATAGAACATCTCGCTTCTGTTTACGTAACTGTTTTTCAATATCACTTGGAACATATGGCATATCCAACTCACGTTGAATCATAACTTTAGCTTTTTGATATTTCCCTTCTTCGCGTAATTGTTTAATTTCATTTAAAATTTCATCATAATAATTTGACATAAAATTTCCTTTAAAACGAACCGCTAGGGTTATATGCATTGTATAAGTTATATTGACAATATAGTTTATAGACTTGCTTTTATTTTATATTTTTAGTTAGCTCGATTCAACTAAACAACCTATTCCGTAAAAGCATCAGATATATGAGCAATTGCCGTTTTCAAGCAAATATTCTTTTCATAATTTGCTTCTAAATAGTTATATTGCGGTTCTCCCTCTTGAAGAACATTATAAATCACCTCAAGAAATAACTTTCCTTGATAAGTAAAAATATAAGAACTCATTTCTTTCCGATAATAGACACATGCAATATCATGTGAATATAAACCCGCTTTCACAAATTCAATAAGAACACAAATATCCTGAATAACCTTGATAGTTCCAGAATTCATATGTTCATCTTGAATTTCTCCAGCTTCACAAGCATGTAATATTGCATCATAATCCATACATTTTTTCTCGGGATCATTTACGTATAATTCTCTTGCAAATGTAGCAATTTCATCTTTTAAAGTTTCATTAATCAGAAAATTCATAATGCCCTCGTATGTATTATACAGTTTGTTTATCAAAGCGCAAAATAAAACCCATCTGCTTATGCAAATAGGTTTATAGAATGGTGTCCTGGAGGAGATTCGAACTCCTGACCGTCCGCTTAGAAGGCGGGTGCTCTATCCAGCTGAGCTACCAAGACAGCAATTACAAATATATCATGGAATCCATTTTTTGGCAAGCACTTTTGATAACCTTTTTTAAAATTTTTGTAAATAATTCTTTTTTTGAACAGATATTGACGATCCAATAAAAGACACAACATAGTAAGATGGTGCAGATCCATCACGATTACGACGCAAAGATCCAGGATTCAAACAACGAACACCATCAATTTCAGCATCATATGGAATATGTGTATGACCACAGAGTGCTATATCACACTGCATACTTTTAGCTCGTTCTGCCAATAACGCTCGTTCTGCCAATAACGTATAATCAGACGCAACTATTTCACGATTTCCATGACATAAATAAATTGTATGGTCCGCGATCTGTAATACTTTAAAATTTGGATATACATGAAAAAAATCATTATTTCCTTGCACGGAAACAAAGCCTTCCAGTTCATAAGGATAGAGCTCCGAATCCCCACAATGTATAAAATAATCCGATGTGGAATATGTATGACGCAAAAATTCCAAACATTGTTTATCCCCGTGGGAATCACTACAAACAACCAATTCGATTTCTTTCATACAAATATTATAACAAAGAAATTTTGTGTTAGAATATTTTTAGAAACAGAAAAAGGTGACATTATGCATTTAAATATCATGCTATTGTATGTAGCATTAATCACTACAATTATTTTTGTAGTGATACTACTAATGAAAATTAATAAATTGCTAAAAACACTATCTTCTACTAAAGTACAGGCTGATTCCATCACAACTCAATTAAAACTCCTCGAAATAAAAAAAGAAGCTATTGCAGAAACGAAAGCAGAAAAATCAAAACAGACACATACTGCTTTAAAGCTCTTACCTATCGCGCTAACTATCTATGAAATATATAATACAGATAACTCCTTAAATGGTATAAGTGGATGGAAGATTGCTATCCGTCGCTATCTGCAACAAAAACATATTATTAGTCATCTAACAAATAACTAAATGTATTATTCAAGAACATATTCCATTCCTATACGAAGGCTTAATTAAGCCTTTTTCATCTTGAACATCTTTTATCTATTAGTCATTGGATCTTTCTTGGATTATAAATCTCAGCTCGTTTTGACGCTACCGTATCTTTTCATACGGCAAGATTACGGATTTGGTAGGAGTCTGGCGACCTAGTCTCTTAGGTT
>CAUWDF010000005.1:0-33810 GCA_963557245.1 uncultured Bulleidia sp. | reverse complement strand
AATTCATGGACTTTTATTTTTTATAAGTGTTGCACTTAAAATGATAATTCATCTTGTTAAAATCTTTACAAAATTTTAATTTTGTCAAAGAAATGGGCAGAAACATTCGTTGTTTCTCTTTCTTTTATGATATATTCCTTGTGTTTTATATGGCAGAGAAAAAGAAAAAAATAGGTAAGACAGCATTGATCTGTCTTTTATGTGCGATTGTCTCACTGATTGTCTATTTTATATGGCAAGCATATGGAGACCATATTGTAGAAATATTTCGTCTTTTAGAGCGTGGGGATCAAGAAGAGATAACAGAATACTTACGCGCTACCTCTCGAACACAAGGATTCCTTTTGCTATATGTTTTTAGTATCCTTCAAGTTGTATCGGTTGTTTTTCCATGTATGGTCATACAGGTAGCGGGAGCGCTCATCTTTGGTTGGGGAAAAAGTTTTCTCTTATGTTGGCTCGGATTTGTATCTGGTAATATTCTTGTCTTCATAGTCGCAAGGAAGTTAGGGAAACATATATCGATTGTCCTAAGTAAGAATGAAAATCCGAAAGAGAACTGGTTATTGCAGAAAATTAATAATGGCAACCCGATCTTTGTTGTTATGTTGGCATGTATGGTACCAGGGGTACCGAATGGAATCATTCCATATATTGCTTCACAGACGAAGATTCGTTGTAAGAGCTATGCATTAGCGGTAGCAGCTTCTTCTTGGATTCAGATATTATTGAACTGTATAGCTGGTGATTTCTTAGCACAAGGAGAATATCTATTCATGATATTGGCTTTTGCATTAGAGATTACAATTGTTATCGTTGTGGCAAAAAATCGTGATAAATTATTAAAAACAAATTAAGTTGTGGAAAATCCACAACTTTTTTATAGGTTTGGTTCCTTTTGGGGGAATATACATAGAGAAGGAGGCTCTATGTGGGGTTTGCATTTTGTGATAGGGACATTATGTGGAAGTTTTGTACAATGTATTGCGGAAAGAAATAATGAAGGAAGAGCTTGGGGAATGGAGAGGAGCTGTTGTGATACCTGTCAACATGTTCTAGACTGGTGGATGATGATTCCCGTGCTCAGCTACCTTTGCTTGCGTGGCAAATGCCCCTATTGTAAAGCACAGATACCATCTCGCTATGTATGGATGGAAGTGGGAATGGGAATATGTGGTATTTTTTGCGGGATTGGGAGTACAAATTGGCTACTTTTTGGACAGTGGATGGGGTTGCTCACCATATGCATAGCGGTATCGTATACGGATCAGAAATGTGGAATTATTCCGGATTCTTTTTTGTGGATAGGGATTTTGTGGAGAATTTTTTATCTTTTATTACAAGAAGGATTAAGTATGCATTGTTTGTACGCTATATGCAATAGTGTAGTGGGAGCTGGGATATTTCTATTTTCAGCAATCGTTGTGGAAAAATTCAAAAAAGAAGATGTTGTAGGTGGTGGCGACATTAAGTTATTGTTCATGATTGGTCTGTACTTAGGACTCTTTGCTACAATGCAATGCCTTTTTATAGCTAGTGCGGTAGGTCTTGTTTTCGCAAAGATACAAAGGAAGAATAGAATCCGATTTGGCCCGTTCCTTACAATTGGAGTATTTTGCATTCTGCTCATGAATTGCATCATAATGTAGTAAAATAGAAACATATATTAGGAGATTCGAATGAAAAAAAATATCGTATGGAAAGCTTTAGCAGTTGCATTCGTTAGTATTCTCGTCTCGGTAGGGACAATTCTTACGAAAGTGAGAGGGGCGCTGGATCTTGTTTTTGTAATAGAACTTGTATTACTTGGTATGTGTGGATATGGAATCAATCAATGCAATCGTAAGTATGATACGAACAATGGCAAGATGCGTATTGAACGATGGACGATGAGCATGATCTTAGCGGACGGTATTACGATGTTCGTGACCTATGCTCTATATGCCATTCTGACTGATTTGAATGAATTTAGTACAAATGTGAATTTTCAAATGACACTAATCGAGGTCAGCTTTATTTTACTTGTGGCTATATGGATCTATGTCCGTAACTATTCACGTATGGTTCCAGAAGAGACTGTCATCTGCTCTTTGAAAGTAAGAAATCAGATGAATAAGAAACATCGTTTTGTCTTTTTGAATCAATTAACGCTTTCGGTAGAAGGTAAGAATATATGTTCGGGATATGTCTATGGAGAGATTCATGTTGGCGAACAGGTCATCATCTATCAGAACGGAAAACAGAATCGTATCGTACCGGTATTGAGCATTTTAGCGGATAGTAAACCTGTGAACATAGCCCAAAATAAAGTGGTCAATATTGTTTTCTCAAACGATGTCCAGATCGATCAATTTGCGGTCATTTCGAATGTCAAAGAAGGATTTAAACTACGTCCTGAAACATTTGTGGAAAATCCAGTCATGGAAGGCTTGATTGTCGGTTGGTTACCAAATCGAAAAAACGAGAAGTATAGCGAACTATTCAATGAGTGCCTATTAAAGGGAAAGTATATTGTGCCAGTAAAAATCCGTGAAGGTTCCGGTTATGGGATTACAAAAGCACCAGGTGCACTCAATATACAAGGGTTCCCAATTATATCTACTGCCGAAAATGCGGAAAGGCAATATATGCCAGTTTTTACGAGTTGGTCAGAACTTAGCCAATGGAAGCTCCTTATTGAGAATCAAGACATTGCCACAATGGTCATGAGTTTTATGGATATTGCTCTTTTCAATAAGATATTAAGTCCTGGCATTGTAATCAATCCATTTAGTGAGCATTCGGCAACGATTGAAGCAGAAGAGGTTCCAGCTCTGATTGAACAATATAAAAAAGAAAAAGGAGAATAACATGAGTAAAGAAGTACTATATGACAAATTGGCAGAATTAGCCGTCAGACGTGGTGTCAATGTACAGAAAGGACAGCCACTTGTAATTCGTAGCCAGGTCAGCAATTATAAATTTGTGGAAAAAGTAGTAGCGGAAGCGTATCGTGCAGGGGCTTCAGAAGTCGAAGTCGATTGGAAAGATTCTCGTATTTCCGTACTTGGTTATAATAATCGTAGTGAGGAACAGTTGGCAGATGTTCCACAGTGGATTCATGATCGTGAAGCTTTCCGTCATGAAAAGGGTGTCTGCTATATGAGTATCGTATCCGAAGGGCCAGATGCTTTAAAAGAAGCGGATCCAAAGAAAATTCTGAAATATCAAGCAGCGTATGGAAAAAAGATGCAGGACTTACAGAGCTATACCGTGAATAATATTGGCCAGTGGACTGTGTTTGGTATTCCTTCGACGGAATGGGCAACACGTTTATTTCCAGAATTAGAACCAGCAGAAGCTTTTGCAAAATTAGAAGATGCTATCTTTCAGGTATCGCGTGTTACAGAAGATACAGATGTTTTAAAGAATTGGCAGGAACATGATGCAGAGCTCGCTGCACATGCCAAGAAGTTAAATGAATACCAGTTTAAAGCGATTCATTTTACAAGTGAATTAGGTACGGATCTTACGGTTGGTCTTGTAAAGAATCATTTATGGGCTGGGGGCAGTGGATTTAGTGCTTCAGGAGTGGAATTTGATCCTAATATTCCTACGGAAGAAGTATTCTGTATGCCAGAGTGTAAGAATGTAAATGGTATTGTATATGCTTCGAAACCATTATCTTATGGTGGAAGTTTAATTGAAAACTTTTGGTTGAAGTTTGAAAATGGTATTGTTGTTGATTTTGGTGCGGAGAAGTGTGAGGATGCACTGAAAGCATTATTAGATACAGATGAAGGTTCTCGTTCTTTAGGAGAAGTTGCACTTGTTCCATATGATTCACCAATTTCACAGAGTGGTATCTTATTCTGTGATACATTATATGATGAAAATGCTGCGTGCCATTTAGCGCTCGGTATGCCATACCCAGAGAACTTACAGGGTGGAAATGATATGAGCGAAGAAGAACTGAAAGCACATGGTGCAAATGCATCGACTGTACATGAAGATTTCATGTTTGGAACAAGAGAATTATGTGCTGATGGTATTTTAGAAGATGGTACGGAAGTTCCAGTATTCCGTAATGGAAATTTTGTATTCTGAGGTAAATTATGACAAAGGTAAATGAAGAATTATTACAATTTTTAAATGCAGGACATACTTGTTTTCAAGTTATTGATGAAGTACGTTCGACTCTCCATCATGAAGGTTTTGAAGAACTGAGTGAAGGACAAGTTTGGGAATTAAAAGAAGGTGGAAAGTATTTCACTGTACGCAATGAATCCAGTATCCTTGCATTCCAGCTTCCAACCAAAGCATTCAATGGATTTATGATTGGCGCTTCCCACAGTGATTCGCCAACATTTAAAATTAAGGACAATCCAGAAATGATTTCTGATGGCTATGTAAAGTTGAATGTAGAAGGATATGGTGGAATGATCGATGGTACTTGGATGGATCGTCCATTGAGTGTTGCAGGTAGAATTGTTGTGAAAGAAGGAAATCATTATGTTACAAAACTTGTTGATGTAGATGATGATTTCTTAATGATTCCGAATCTTGCAATTCACATGGACCGTACAGCCAATGCAAATCATACATGGAATGATCAGAAGGACATGTTACCAATTATCGGTTCTGAAAAAGAAGCGAAAGGTAAATTCATGGAAATTGTTGCGAAGAGTGCAGGTGTGAAAGCCGAAGATATCTTAGGACATGATTTGTACTTATATATCCGTGAAAAGGGTAGAGTATGGGGTGCTGAAAAAGAATATGTATCGGCTGGTCATTTGGATGATCTTCAGTGTGCATTTGGTTGTATGAAAGGCTTTTTAGCTTCTTCCAATGCTTATAGTGTTCCTGTTCTTGCCATCTTTGACAACGAAGAAGTTGGTTCTCGTACAAAGCAGGGTGCGAACTCTACATTCTTATATGATACATTACGTCGTATTGTTTTGGCTTGTGGTGGTAATGAAGAGACATATATCCGTCATGTTGCGAACTCCTTTATGGTCAGTGCGGACAATGCACATGCGGTGCATCCAAACTCTCCTGAAAAGGCAGATCCTGTGAACCGTCCACATATCAATGAAGGTATTGTTGTTAAGTTCCATGGTGGTCAGGCATATACGACAGATGCTATCAGTACTGCTATTTTCCGTGATCTTTGTGCAAAGGTAAATGTTCCTACACAAGTATTTACGAACCGTTCCGACTCCCGTGGTGGTAGTACATTAGGCAATCTATCTGCGACACATGTTTCTTTAAATACAGTAGATATTGGTCTTCCACAGCTTGCAATGCATTCTTGTTACGAAACGGCGGGCACAAAAGATACCCAGTATTTATGTGAGGCAATGAAGGAAGTATTTTCTGCTTCCTTAAAAGACTGTGGTCATGGAAACTACGAATTAGTAAAATAAGAAATTATTTTGGATCTCTTCTTGTAAGAGATCCTTTTTATTGGAGTTATAAAATATCTGTGATAATTTTCAGAAAAATATTTTCATAAAAAAAGAATGCGTATAAAATAACAGTAGTTAGAAAGAGGTATATCTATGAACGCTTATGTTGAAAGAGTCATTGAAGAAACATGTCGAAAGAATTCCGATCAGCCGGAATTTTTGCAGTCTGTCACGGAAGTTCTGACAACAATCGCTCCCGTTGTGGATAAACATCCAGAATATGAAGCAAATGCATTGTTAGAAAGACTCGTTGAACCAGAAAGACAGGTTATGTTCCGGGTAGCATGGACAGATGATGCTGGTAGACCGCATGTCAATCGTGGTTACCGTGTGCAGTTCAATGGAGCTTTAGGACCTTATAAAGGTGGTCTTCGCTTTCATCCATCTGTTAATTTGTCCATTCTGAAATTTTTAGGATTTGAACAGGTATTTAAGAATAGTCTTACAACATTGCCAATTGGTGGTGGTAAAGGTGGCAGTGACTTTGATCCACATGGTAAGAGTGATGGTGAGATTATGCGTTTCTGCCAAGCTTTTATGACAGAATTACAGCGTCATATTGGTCCATCTACAGACGTTCCTGCTGGTGATATCGGTGTTGGTGGAAGAGAAATTGGATATATGTTCGGACAGTATCGTCGTATCCGTGATTCTTGGGACAATGGTGTACTGACAGGAAAGCCATTAACGTATGGTGGATCTTTGATTCGTCCAGAAGCAACTGGTTATGGTGTTCTATACTATGCACAGCAGGTACTGGCGCATGAACATACTGAAGTTGCAGGTAAGACATTTGCTTTATCCGGATATGGAAATGTAGCATGGGGTGCTGCTAAGAAGATTGCGGAACTTGGTGGTAAGGTCGTTACCATTTCTGGTCACAATGGTTATGTATATGATTCTGAAGGAATCACAACCGAAGAAAAACTCAACTATATGTTAGAGATGCGCTCTTCGAAACATGCGAATATAGAGATGTATGCAAAGAAGTTTGGATGTGAGTATCATGAAGGAGAAAAGCCATGGGGTGTCAAAGTGGATGTTGCAATCCCGTGTGCGACACAGAATGAGATTGGCCTAGATGAAGCAAAGAAAATAGTAGAGAATGGTACAAAGTTCTACTTCGAAGGTGCGAATATGCCAGCCACAAATGAAGCAATTGCATATTTACAGTCTCATGGTGTTATTGTTGGCCCAGCGAAAGCTGCGAATGCGGGGGGAGTTGCCGTATCTGCATTAGAGATGTCGCAGAATAGTGAACGTCTTTCTTGGACAAAGGAAGAAGTTGATGCAAAGTTACAGGCAATCATGAAGTCGATTCATGATACATCTGCAAAATATGCGGAAGAATATGGACTTGGTTATGATCTTGTAAGTGGTGCAAATATTGCCGGCTTTGTAAAAGTAGCAGAGGCAATGCTCAGTCAGGGGCTATTCTGATCGGAAGAAGAAAACGTTCCAATGTGTGGAACGTTTTTTTGTCGTTGATATCCTGTATAGTAGAATGCATATATGCAAGCTATACGTGTATATAAAATGTAGGAGGAATTATGAAAATAGCACATCTGGCAGATCTTCATCTTGGTAAAACAGTCAATCACTTTTCTATGATTGAAGATCAGAAATATATATTAAATGAGATTATAGAGATTTTAAAACAAGAAAAAATAGATGTGGTCATTCTTGCTGGAGATATTTATGATCGTACGGTTCCTTCTGCGGAAGCAACCATATTATTGAGTGATTTTTTAAATGCACTTGTGCAGAATGGACAAGAAGTAATCATGATTGCAGGAAATCACGATAGTGGAGATCGTTTGAGTTTTGCACGGGATCTTTTAGCAAATATGAAAATTCATATCTGTGGGATGTATGAAGGAAATGTACCACAAGTCACCTTACAGGATGCCTATGGCCCGGTTCATTTCTACTTGTTGCCATTTATTCGTCCAATCTATGTCAATCGGTATATATCTGATGAAAAGGAAAAATGTACGACGTATCGTGATGCTGCAGAATATGCGTTGAAGGGTCTACCCGAGCAGAAAGAAGAAAGAAATCTATTAGTTGCACATCAGTTTATTGCAGGAGCGGAAATGGATGAGGATGGTTCGGAAGAATGTATGGCCGGAGGGCTTGATCGTATACCACCAGCTGTCTTTTGGTCTTTTGATTATGTGGCACTTGGTCATATCCATCGTGGACAGACTGCAGGAAGAGAGACGATACGCTATGCGGGAACACCGCTTAAGTATTCTTTTGCGGAAGCAGATCATAGGAAGTCGATTCCTATTTTAGATTGGCACACAAAAGAAGATCTCCATATTTATACGGTACCTCTTCATCCGTTACATGATATGCGTATCTTAAAAGGTTCTTTTCAGGATGTGATGCAGATGGCATCGAGTGCGGACTATATCAAAGTCATCTTAACCGATGAAAAGGATGTTCCAGATGCGCTCTATTCGTTACGTAGTCTTTTTTCAAATCTGATGAGTTTAGAATATGACAATACAAGAACACGTAGGAATGAGAGTGTCATACCTTTAGAAGTAGAACAAAAGAAAGATCCTTTTACATTATTTGCGGAGTTTTATCAACAAAGAAATGGAACTGAGATGGATGAGGAACAGAAAGAGATCCTCTTTTCACTATTGGAAGAAATGGGGGTTGAACAATGAGACCAATCAAATTAATTATATCTGCATTTGGACCATATGCAGGACGTATCGAACTAAATTTTACTCAGCTTGGGGAGAATGGGCTATATTTAATCACAGGGGATACAGGTGCAGGTAAGACGACATTGTTTGATGCGATATGTTTTGCTTTATTTGGAGGTGCCTCAGGTACCGCAAGAGATGCAAAAATGTTCCGGAGTGAATATGCGTCAGATGATGTAAAGACATTTGTTGAATTTACATTTGCTTATAAACAAGAACAATATCATATATTCCGTAGTCCAGAATATACCTATACAAAACAATATAAGAATGGAAAACAGAAAGTGGTCCGAGCAGCTGCGGATGCGGAATTGACATATCCAGATGGACATGCCGTCATTAAAAGTGGTCCAGTCACAAAAGCAGTGGAAGAGATTCTTGGGGTTACGGCAGAACAGTTTCGTGAGATTGTCATGATTGCCCAAGGTGGGTTTATGGAAATTTTAAATGCGGATACGAAACGTCGTAGTGAATTGCTCGAACAGATTTTCCATACAGGTTTTTATGAAGACATCAATCGTCGTCTTTTACAAAAGACAAATGAATGTCGTCAAAGAACAGAAAATGCCCGTCTTCAGATTCATGCCTCTTTATTATCTTTACGTTCTTCGAAAGAGCAGGAAGAAAATCTGAAAGTTCTTCAACAAAAAGAAGAAGTTCTTCCAGAAGAAATCTTATCTTGGATTGATACGATGGCGCAAAATGACCAGGCACAAGCTGAAAAGCTCGAATTGTCCTTACATACACTACAGGAACAGATTCAAAGTACCGATCGCTCGATTGGTGAGATGAAGGCTATTCTTGTGTCAGTCGATGCCCTGCAGAAAGCACAGAAAGATCTTCCGACATATCAGAATTTAGAAAAAGAAAAGATGATTTCTTGGCAAGCTTTACAAGAGGCGAAGGAAGAAGAGAATATTCAAAAACTAACCGTACAGATTGTGCAAGAAGAAAAGGATCTTACAATCTATAGTGAATGCGAAAAAGCAGAACAAGAATTACAGAAAGTCATCCATGATGGTAAAGCTAAGGTTCAAGAACAAGAGTCCATTCATCTTCAAAAAGAAGAGACGAAGAAACAATTGACCGAAGCGGAAGAAAAAGCACGTACGATGCAAGATGTCAAAGAACAGATGATTCATCTGAATTATTCTTTACAGCAGTTAGCAGAGAAGCAAAAGAAAATCCGTGTCGGTTTGGATTGTAAAAAAAATTGGGATACTGCTGTATATAAACAAAAGAAAATCTTATCGGAGTTGGAAAGTGTAGAAAAAGAACGGGATACAAAAGAACATCTCTATCAAGTATTACGTGATCGTTTTCGTCACGCCCAAGCGGGTATTCTTGCTTCGCAGTTAGTAGAAGGGAAACCGTGTCCTGTCTGTGGTTCTTTGCATCATCCAAATCCTGCTTCTATTACGGATGATATTCCTTCCGAAGAACAGGTCAACGCTGCAGAAAAAGCGAGTCAAAAGGCAGATCTTATCGTACGCGAACAGATGGATATCGCAATTGCAAATCGAAAAGAAGTTGAGAACTGGCAGGCTCGTTATGAAGAACTATGTAATGAACTTAGTATCACGATCGATCAGTTCGATGCTTATGAGAAGAGTCTTGTTGCGGAGATTCAAAAGACGAAACAGTCTCTTATAAACTGTGAAACAATACATAAAGAAGCGGAACGCCTTCAACAGAATATAGAACAGTTCCGAACACAGATGGAACAGTTGAATCAGAAAGAAGTAACGAATGAATCGAATATTGCATATTTACGTGCTTCTGTTAAAACATTGAAAGAAACGATTGCGCAAAAGCAGTCGCAAATGGTCTATCCAACAAGTACCGAAGCAAAAGAACATGTTCTTACTTTAAAGAAAGAGAGACAACAGCGTCAGAACTTCTTCCAAAAGACAAAAACAGAAGTGGAACAAGCACATGCAGCAGTGGAAAAATTACAGGAACGTATCCGTACCTTATCCGAAAGTATTCCGGCTGGGACTCTTCTGGATTCGGAACAATTAGAAAAGATGCGTTTGACGTCTCTACAGCTCCATGAAGCGTTACGCGCTGAACAATCCTTAAAAGAAGAAATCCATATTCGCACGCAAAATAATGCGGCACAAAAAGAACGAATCCAAAAAGAAGAAAGTCGTATTTCAAGTACTGCACATCGTTATCAGATATTAAAATCTTTGTCCGATACGGCTAATGGAACTCTTAGTGGCAAAGATCGTATGACTTTACAAGAATATGTACAGACATCCTATTTTGATCGTATTTTGGTCTATGCGAATCGTCGTTATGCCAAAATGTCGAATGGACAATATACATTGATTCGTCGAAATGATGATGCGAATCATAAGAATCATGTCGCTCTCGATCTGAATGTCATTGATCATCATAATGGTACAGAACGTTCGGTTCGCTCTCTTTCGGGTGGAGAGTCGTTTTTGGCATCTTTGTCCCTTGCATTAGGTATGTCCGATGAGATACAAGCAGAAGCGGGTGGGGTGCAGATGGATTCGATGTTCATTGATGAAGGTTTTGGTTCTTTAGATCATGATTCTTTAGAACTGGCTATCCGTACGTTAGAGACATTGTCTGGCAATTCTCGGTTGATTGGTATTATTTCACATGTGGATGAACTACGGGATCGTATTCCATCCAAAATCGTAGTGACAAAAGATTTAGAAGCACATGGCAGTTCTTACGCAAAGATTGTAACGGAACTGTGATATACTTTCGGTTATGTTAAAAGAAAATAGGAAAGAAATATGGATTCGGCTATGTGAATGCCTTGTCGATTTATTAGCTATCTATAGTCTTACAGTATTGATGGCAGGGGTTATAGAAGGGGTTATGGGAGGATATCTTCTCATTGCGGCTGTATTTGTGATTGGTGGATGCTTTGTGGCAGGTATCTTATTACAAGTGTATCGGAGTCATCATATTGAAGAGAATGATCCTTCTTTTTGGATTGAGCTTGTATTATTTGTCTTCTTGTCGTTTCTTTTTACAAGGAAGACCGGATGGATGTCACTGGTGCCAGCAGGGATTGTTGGGATTAGTTCTTTGTGGAAGAAGGAAGGATGGCATGTTTCAGGCATGTTTTTAGGTGGCATGTTTGGGTCTTTGGTGATGTTAGTCAATGGTTTCTCTTATGGTGGCAGTATTGCTTGTGGACTTGTTCTATTTGTGGTCTGGATTCATCTTATAAAAAGAGGATTGCATCGTCCGCTCTATGCATGTTCTCTCCAAGAAGGAGATTTGTATGTACCATCAAAGAAGATGATACTACCGATTGTTCTAAAGACGATTGGACAGATGTGTCTTGTATGGCTCGTTATATCTTTTGTGCCTGCTGTTGTTACAGCATTGCATACAGGATCTATATTTCAAGGAAAGCGTTATTTCTTATTTGATGGAATTTTATTGATTGTAGCTCTACTCAGTGAAGTTCTTTTACGAAGTCAAAAAAAGGATATTGTACCATTGTATGTGATAGAAGGAATCTCGAGTGTACTTACGATTGTTGGCACGGGTATTTTCTTGAGTATATTTACCTTTCCATTAGGACTTATATTCTTATTTGGTTGGTTAGCTTTACTAGCCGGAGGATTCTTGTTGTGGGTAATGAATAGAAGAAGTCCAATATGGAGTTGTCTCTTACATGGTACAGGTTCCTTTCTTGTCATGGAACTTATCTTTTTTACTGCTTATTTCTTATATGATGGGATGAAAATAGATTCGACTGTCATATGGATGGTAGGAATGCTTGCAATGACATTCCCTTCTCTTCTTTCGATACCACGTTTCTATGAAAAAGAAGAGAAAGAAAAGAGTATTCAATAGAACATTAGAAAATAGAAGAAAGAATTCCATCATGCGTAGGGCATTTTATGACTTCCCAACATGGTGGGACTTTTGTATTTGGGATATGGTAAAATCATTTTTAGAAATATAGGTGGAAAGAATGGCAATTAAAGCAATATTATTAGATATCGACGGAACTTTGACAAATCATAAAAAAGAGATTACGCCTGAAACAAAAAAGGCTTTGATGCGTGCACAGGACTGCGGGATTCGTCTTGTCATTGCAAGTGGCAGACCTTCAAAGGGAATTTTCTCTTATGGTGATCAATTAGATATGCGTTATCATCATGGTCTGTTTGTATGTTATAACGGCGCACGCGTCGTAGATTGTGAAAATGGAGATGTTTTAGTCGATGTGACAATTGACAGTACAACAGCGAAAGATGTATTGCGTCATATGCGTCAGTTTGATGTCCGTCCAATCATTACACATGGTTCGCATATGGTTGTGGAAGACGTTTATAATTGTATGGTCAAAGATGGAGACCGTGAATTTAATGTAATTGAATATGAATCTCGTATGAATGGATATCGTTTGATGGAAACAGAAGATCTTGTTGATTTTGTGGATTTCCCAGTCAATAAAATCTTAACAGCAGGCAATTCTGCCTATTTGCGTGCGCATTATAAAGAAATGGCTGCTCCATTTGAAGGAAAGCTTTCTATGATGTTCACGGCGAACTTCTATTATGAGTTTACCGCTTTAGGTGTGGATAAAGGGAAAGCACTCACGATGGCGATGGATCGCATTGGCATTCATCCAGAAGAATGTATTGCATTCGGAGATGCCGAAAATGATATTTCGATGTTGAAGTATGCTGGTATTGGTGTTGCCATGGGAAATGCCCAGGAAGCGGTCAAAGAGATTGCGAATGAGATCACAGAAGATAATGAACATGATGGTATCGCAAAATCTTTGGAAAGACATATTCCAGAACTGTTCGTAGATTAAAAATATGTTTAAAAAGTGAATCGAAAAAGTTGGCCAAAGAGAAAGTCCAACAGATACGATTCACTTTTTGTATATACGATACTTAAAATACCGTTCGATTGATTGAAAATCTTAATGGTTTTTTAATGTGATAAAAAAAATATTAACAATTTCTTTATTTTAGGCATGGCATGATTGTGACATGATGAAAGACAACAAAAAAACAGGGACGAAGAAGCTGACAAGTTTCCGTATTATTGTATTCGGATTCGCAGCCGTTATATTGATTGGAGCACTTCTTCTGATGACACCGTTTGCTAGTAAGAGTGGTCAGCCAACGGATTTCCTTACCGCTTTATTTACGTCCACTTCTGCAGTGTGTGTTACAGGACTCGTAGTAGTGGACACAGGAACGTATTGGTCGCTCTTTGGTAGAGTGGTCATTATCAGTTTGATTCAGATTGGAGGTATCGGAGTTGTTACGGTAGCAGCTGCGATTTCCTTAGCAGCAGGAAGAAGAATCGGACTGATGCAACGATCGGTCATGAGTGATTCGGTCTCTGCACCGCATATCGGTGGTATCGTACAACTTACCCGCTTTATCCAGAAGGGAGTTATTTTGACAGAGATGGTCGGTGCAGCCTTAATGGCACCTGTATTTGTACAGGATTATGGACTTATCACTGGTATAGGCCATGCGGTATTCCATTCGATATCGGCTTTCTGTAATGCCGGCTTTGACTTAGTTGGGGGTTACCGTTCTTTAACCGTATATGCAGATAATCCGATCATTAATATGACAATCATGGGATTGATTGTTATAGGTGGTCTTGGTTTTTTAACATGGGAGGATCTTGTTCGAAATAAGTGGCACTTCCATAAATATCGATTACAGACAAAGATGATTTTAATTACGACAGCGATCTTGATTGCTTTACCAGCAGTATTCTTCTACTTTACCGATTTTGCGGCAGCAGTAGGATCTTCACGTATTTGGATGTCGGTCTTCCAGTCTGTTACGACGCGTACCGCTGGATTTAATACCGCTGATTTGACACAGTTATCGGAAAGTAGTCGCTTGGTCATGGTGCTGTTAATGTTAATTGGTGGTGCTCCAGGCTCTACAGCCGGTGGTATGAAGGTGACGGTCCTTGTGATTATGATCTGTCATACAATCGCTGTTATGAAGCAAGATCAGAATGTTAAAGTATTGAACCGTCGTATTCCTTATGATGTATTACGTACCGCTGTAGCAATCTTTATGATGTATCTGATTTTATGTCTGACAGGTTCGATTGTCATGAGTACAGCTGAAGGTCTACCCATCTTAACTTGTATGTTCGAATGTGCTTCTGCGCTTGGTACAGTAGGTCTTACATTAGGCATTACACCACAGTTGGCGTTGCTTTCGAGAATTATGTTGATATTGTTCATGTATATTGGTAGAGTCGGTGGAATGACATTGGCATTTGCAGCAAAATCGAAGTTAGAAACATTTACGGCCAGACTGCCGGAAGAAAGGGTAATGGTTGGATAATATGAGAAATATTTTATTAATTGGACTTGGAAGATTCGGTCGCTATACAGCGATGAAGATGAATGAATTAGGACAGCAGGTCATGGCTGTAGATAAGAACGAAGAACGTGTCAATAAAGTTCTGAATTATGTTACGAATGCGCAGATTGGGGATGGAACAAGTGAGGACTTCTTACGTTCTTTAGGTGTTACGAACTATGATGTATGTATTGTAGCGATTGGTGATGATTTCTTGGCTTCTTTAGAGACGACTGCATGTTTGAAGGATCTTGGTGCAAAGTATGTCATTGCTCGTGCAGCTGGTAAGTCACAGGAAAAGTTCTTATTACGTAATGGTGCGGATGAAGTTGTCTTCCCAGAAAGACAGTTAGCAATCTGGACTGCTATCCATTGTTGTTCCGCAAGTCTTTCCAATTATATTGAACTGTCGGATGGCTATTCGTTATTTGATATCCATATTCCAAAGCAGTGGGTAGGAAAGACGGTACGAGAATTGGAATTGCGTAAGAAGTTTGGCGTGAACATTCTTGGAATTAAAGAAAATGGAATTATGAATATGCATGTCAATGCCGATACGGAATTGCATGAGGATATGTCCTTACTCGCTCTTGGTCGTGAAGAAGAACTTGCTAAATTTATCAAGCTTGGTTAATTCTTTTGGAAATGAATCATGTATGGATTGTAATTGGAATCGCAATTCTTTTTGTGATTCCATTTATCTTAATACCACGTATTGTGGATTGGTTCTTTGATGGAAAAAAGCGACAAGGACATAAAAAAAGAGAAAGTCGTTCTCTTGCCATCGTAATTGATAATCCTTTAGGAACGGTTCCGGCTGAGATTGTGATGCAGTCGATTGCAGAAACGTTAAGACAGAATTGTAGTATATACTACAAGACAAAAGAAGAAGCGTATAAGGGATTAGAAGATGGTACATATATCATTGCGATTGTAAGGGATGAGACTCCATTCGATCATTCCACATTTGATACAGAATATACCTATCTGACAGAAAATGATTCTTTGCAAGACAGTTTTGAGACAATATCTGTTAAAGTAATAGGAAGCAGAGATCTTCCTGTTCGGGTATGGAAAAAGATTGAAGAAGATCTAAAACTGCGTCAGAGAAGTGAGAAAGTATGAATCCAGTAACAAAAGAGGAACATGTACTTGTATGTCTTTCTTCCTCTCCTTCCAATCAGAAAGTGATTAAAGCAGCAGGGCGTATGTCCGAAGCGTTTGGATGTAAGTTCAGTGCTTTATTCGTCCGTCGATTAGGAAGAGAACTACATGAAGAAGATCAAGAACGTTTAAATGAAAACATAGAATATGCGAAAACCTTTGATGCCGATATCGAAACCGTTTATGGGGACGATATCGCTTTTGAGATTGCGGAGTTCTGTAGTATTGCAGGTGTGACGGAAATTTTTATTGGTCGAACAGGGGAAATTGGTTCGGTCACAGGGAGCTCCATTGGTTATCGGTTGATGCGTTATTTGCCAGAAACTGAGATACATATTATTCCAGATACCAATGTGGAAGTACGGGAACGTTCTCGTTCTAAATATTCTTTATTGGAAAGATTGAGTTGGAAAGATTTTTTGAAGACAATTGGAATTATGGCAGCTGCCACAGTGATCAGTTATATCATTTGGGTCACGCATTGTGATAATGCGAATATCATTACGGTATTTTTATTGGCGGTTCTTTTAGTGGCTGTGGTGACGGCGGATCGTTTGTATTCTATGTTGGCTGCAGTTGTTAGTATTCTAATGTTCAACTTCCTATTTACAGAGCCACAGTTTTCAATGGTTATTGGAGATCCGACCTATATTGTGACATACTTTATGTTATTCGTAGCGTCTTTAATTGTGGGAAATCTTGCTTCAAAATTAAAAGAGAATGCGGTACGATCCGCACAGAACGCTTTTGGTACACGCGTTCTTTTAGAAGCGAGTGATAAATTACAGACAGCGGGAAGTGAAGAAGAAATCATACAGATTACTTGTATGCATTTGTTACGCTTATTGCATCGTACCGTCCTCTATTATCCCATTGTGAATAAAGAGCTTGGGGAGATGCAAGTCTTTGTCAGTGAAGATCATACAGGTGTCGATTATAGCAAAGAAAAATATGCAGCTGAATGGACATTCCACAATAATCGACATGCCGGAGCTACGACTTCCGTTTTCCCAGATGTGCATTGTCTTTATTTAGCAGTTAGAGTGGGGGGGATGACATATGGAGTCATTGGTGTTGAAGTATTAGAAAAACGTATAGAACCTTCCCGGAATCATCTGTTGTTGTCGATGGTCGATGAGTGTGCACTATCCATTGCGAATCGCAGGAATACACAAGAACGTGAAAAAGCAGAACTGGATGCAGAAAAACAACGTTTTCGTGCAGATCTATTGCGTTCTGTTTCCCATGATCTCCGGACACCTTTAACATCGATCAGTGGGGATGCAATCAATCTATTAGAGAATGGGGAGCGTATGGATGCCAAGACAAAGAAGACTCTATATGCGGATATTCGTGATGACAGTGAATGGTTGCAGAGTCTTGTGGAGAATCTACTAGCTGTTACAAAGTTACAAGAAGGGGCATCTTTACATCGTACAACGGAGATTATTGAAGATGTCATTCAAGAGGCAATGCGACATATCGATCGCAGAAAAGATCGTTTTCATATCGAAGTGGATACAGGCGATGAAATCATGACGGCTAAGATTGATGTCCGTTTGATTCAACAGGTCATTATTAATCTTGTGAATAATGCGATAAAATATTGTCCAGAAGGAAGTACAATTAAAGTTAAGGCGGAGAAAGTCGCTACCGAAATCAAAATTTCTGTAGCTGATAATGGTCCTGGTATATCGGAACAAGATCAGGAACATATGTTTGAAATGTTCTATACGGGGGTACATCCGGCATCGGATAGTTATCGTAGTCTCGGTCTTGGTCTTTCTTTGTGCCGTTCGATTGTAGAAGCACATGGTGGAACAATCACCGTTTCAAATTTGAAACCACATGGTTGTATATTTGAGTTTACTTTAAAGGGGCAGGAGGTAACCTTGGATGAGTCAATGTAAAATATTAGTTGTAGAAGACGATCATACCGTGCGTAATCTGATCACTACGACGCTTCATATTCATGATTATTTATATGTGATTGCAAAAAATGGAAAAGAGGCGATCAGTCATACCGCATCGATGTCGCCGGATATTATATTAATGGATCTTGGCTTGCCAGATATTGATGGAATCGATGTCATTCGTCAGATCCGTACTTGGTCAAAAGTACCGATTCTTGTTATCAGTGCAAGGACTGAAGATTCGGATAAGATTAAAGCCCTGGATGCAGGTGCCGATGATTATCTAATAAAGCCATTCTCTGTCGATGAATTACTAGCAAGATTACGTGCAACCCAAAGACGTCTTTCTTACTTTGAGCATATGGAAGAACGTTCTCCTATTTTTACAAATGGAAAGCTAAAAGTGAATTATGCATCGGATGAAGTATCCGTTGATGGAAAGTTGATTCATCTGACACCAATTGAATTTAAATTATTGAAATTATTAGCAGATAATTTAGATCGTGTTTTAACACATAGTTTTATCATTCGAGAAATTTGGGGGATTGACAATGATTCGAATCGTACAGGATTACGAGTCTATATGGCTTCCTTACGTAAAAAGTTAGTTGCGGCAGGGGCTGCAGATTTGATTCAGACACGAGTCGGTATCGGTTATCGAATGACGCGTGAATGAGAAATTGTAAGCGTTTTACGAAAGCGTATACATTTCTATTGCAAAATTCGTGACAGAAGTTATATGATTAATCTCGAAAAGAGGATATTTCATGGAAGACAACACACAATTAATTGCACAGTACTTCGAACTGAACGGTGAAGCCGTTAGCTGTGAACCTTATGGTACAGGTCATATTAATGACACATACCTTGTTGTAACGGATAAAGGGGAACGTTACATTTTACAGAGAGTGAATACAAATGTATTCAAAGAACCAACAGGTGTCATGAAGAACATTGAACTTGTAACATCTTGGCTCGCAAAGAAGGCAACAGATCCACGAGAAGTTCTGCAGCTGATTAAAACAAAAGATGGCAAAGTTTATCATGAGGATGAGACTGGTTTCTATCGTATGTATAACTTTGTGTCCAACTCTGTATGTTTATCTCATGCAGAACCTTGGGAATTTGAACAGTGTGGTAAGGCATTTGGTAAATTCCAGTATGACTTATCTGATTTCCCAGCTGAAGAATTATCGGAAACAATTCCAGATTTCCATAACACACCAAAGCGTTTCGAAGCGTTTAATAGAGCAGTAGAAAAAGATGTTTGTGGTAGAGCTGCTTCGGTTCAGAAGGAAATTGCTTTTGCGAAGGAAAGAGAAGAATTCAGCCATGTATTAATGGATGCACATAAGGAAGGTAGATTACCTTTACGTGTTAGCCATAATGATACAAAGTCCGACAATGTTCTGTTAGACGAAAAGACACATGAGGCATTATGTGTTATCGACTTAGATACAATTATGCCTGGTTTCTCTGTAACAGACTTTGGTGATGCCATTCGCTTTGGTGCAAGTACAGCAGCAGAAGATGAGCAGAATCTAGATATCGTACATTTCGATATTGAACGTTATAGAGCATATATTAAGGGCTTCTTAGAAGGAAATAAAGGAAGTCTTACAGAAGGAGAATTAGATCTCTTAGCAGAAGGTTCTAAGATGATGACTCTAGAATGTGGTATTCGTTTCTTGGGTGACTACTTAGAGGGTGATGTTTACTTTAAGACAGCATACCCAGAACATAATCTCGTTCGTGCAAGAACACAGTTCAAGTTAATTTCTGAAATGGAAGCTCAGTGGAAAGAGATGAAAGAGGCTGCACATGAAAAATAATATTACTTTAGTTGTTATGGCTGCTGGAATGGGTAGCCGTTTCGGTGGATTAAAACAAATTGAAGCTGTTACAGATGATGGCGAAGGTATCTTAGATTTCTCTGTTCGTGATGCGAAGAGAGCAGGCTTCAACAAGGTTGTATTCGTTATCAAGAAGGAAATTGAAGATGTTTTCCGTGAGCATGTAGGAAATCGTATTGCTCAGAAAATTGATGTAGAATATGCATTCCAGGATTTACATAATCTTCCAGAAGGATTCACATGTCCAGAAGATCGTACAAAGCCTTGGGGAACAGGTCAGGCCGTTCTTGCTTGTCGTGATCTCGTTCATGAACCATTTGCAGTTATCAATGCGGATGACTATTATGGTATGCATGCGTTTGATGAGATTGCTCAGTATCTGATGAGTGATCCTCAGGATTATTGCATGACAGGTTTCCGTCTGATCAATACATTATCGGAGAATGGTACAGTCTCTAGAGGTGTATGTGAGATTAAGGATGGTTACTTAGATAAAGTTACAGAACGTACAAAGATTCGTGATTGTAAGTATACAGAAGATGATGGTGCTACTTGGACAGAATTACCATCTGATACAGTTGTTTCGATGAACTTATGGGGCTTTACACCAGACTTCTTTGAAGATTTAGAGACTGGTTTCAAGAGTTTCTTAGAGACTTCTATCAATACACCGAAGTCAGAATATTACTTACCATCTGCTGTTACAAATGTTATCAACAGTGGCAGAAAGAAGGTCCGTGTATTCGTTGCGGAAGATCAGTGGTATGGTATGACATATCCAGAAGATAAGCAGAAAGTCTATGATGCAATGAAGAAGATTGCACTCATTGATAAAGACTGATTTTATATTATTGGTAATATAATCCCTCTACTTGGGACATTCTTATGTTTAGGCATAGGGGTGTCCGACAGGAGGGATTTTTATTTTGCATGTTTCTATGGGATAACAATAGCATTCGTAAAAAAGCCCAAACCAATTGGTTTGGGTTATGGATGCGATGTTTGAACATTCCTATGTCGATGGTTTTTATAAGTTCTTACAGTCGGATAATTTTCTTTTTACTCCATTGAGTACAATATAACCTGGTTCTGGAACAGGATGCTCAATTAAGTGATTACTGATACGGTCCGCATGGTCTATATCACTTTCGCCAATTGGTGAATGCGCATCATGAGTCTCTTCTACGATTGGAGATGATTGCTTTTTCGATAAAGCTTGTTTGGAAACTGTTATAACACAAACAATCACAACGAGAATGACGATTATTGCTAGCATTAGATATCCTTATCCTTTATCGATTCAATCAGCCCGTTTGCAAGACCTGCTGCACCAGCAATGTCACTTGGGACAATAATCTTAGTGGCTTTACCATCGGCAGCTGCTGTGAAGGCTTCGAGTGCCTTTAAGCGAATGACGGCCTCATCGGCTTTTGCATCTTTAATCGCACGCAGACCTTCTGCAGTGGCTTCTTGGACAGCACGAATCGCAGCCGCTTTACCTTCGGCAACTTTGATTTCTTGTTCTTTTTGTGCTTCGGCAGCGAGGATTGTAGCTTGTTTGTTCGCTTCTGCTTCTAAGACTCTCGATTCTTTCTGACCTTCCGCAGTTAAGATCATGGACTGTTTTTCACCTTCGGCGGTTAAGATAGCAGCTCTCTTTTCTCTTTCGGCTTTCATCTGTTTTTCCATGGCTTCGCGGATGGCTGTTGGTGGTTCAATGTTTTTGAGCTCGACACGAGTGACTTTGATACCCCAAGGATCGGTTGCGTAGTCGATTGTCTGTAGCATTTTACTGTTAATCTGTTCACGGGATGTGAGGGTTGCGTCAAGTTCCATATCACCAATAATATTACGAAGAGTTGTTGCAGTTAAGTTTTCCATTGCCATAATCGGATTTTCGACCCCATAGGCATAGGCACGTGGATCGATGACTTTGAAGTAAACGACGGAGTCTATGCGCATTGTGACATTGTCTTTTGTGATGACAGGCTGTGGTGCGAAGTCAGCAACCTGTTCTTTTAAGAGAGTACGTCGAGCAATGCGTTCAATGAACGGTGTCTTGAAATGAATGCCTGCATTCCAAGTAGCATAATAACGACCAAGGCGTTCTACAACATAAGCATGTTCTTGAGGAACGATGTTAATGCAACGATATGCAATCAATGCAAGAATTAACAGAATGATCAATAAAATAATAATACCCATAGAATTACCTCTATCTTTCTTGTCCACATTATAATGGAGGATTATGCCTCTATCTAGTGAAATGATATGAAAATTTATATAACTGAGAAAACATGTTAACGATGCTTAAATTCTAAATGAATTGTAGTCTGTAAATGAAGTTTAAAGGAATTCTGAACAGAGTCATGGTAAAATAAATAAGTTATGCAGAAGGAGTACATCAAATGAGTGAAGAAATCATTAAAAAGATAGCAACGGAACTGAAAATTACAGAAGAACAAGTTCGTAATACTCTTTCTCTTTTAGAGGAAGACTGCACTGTCCCATTTATTGCTCGTTATCGTAAAGAGCAGACAAATGGATTGGATGAAGAACAAATTCTTTATATTCAGAAACAATATGATTATTTACAGAAGTTAGCAGAACGTAAGGAAAGTGTTCTGAAATTAATTGAAGAACAGGGAAAATTAACGGATGAGATCCGTAAGTCCATTACGGAAGCGGAGAAATTATCCCAGGTTGAAGATATTTATCGCCCATATGCACAGAAGAAAAAGACAAGAGCAGCAACTGCGATTAAGCTTGGCTTACAGCCTCTTGCGGATTGGATGATGTCTTGCCCAGAAGAAGGGGAGTTGGAAGAAGAAGCTGCGAAGTATGTCACAGAAGAAGTTAAGACAGTAGCGAAGGCTATTCAAGGTGCGAAAGATATCATTGCGGAAGCTGTCTCGGATCAAGCAAAACAGAGATGGGCTTTCAAAGATACCATTTTAAAGACAGGTGTCTTAAAGACAACTCTTAAGAAAGATGCTAAGGATGATGCGAAAGTCTATGAGATGTACTATGATCGTTCGGAGAAAATCTCTTCTTTAGTTGATCATAGAATTATGGCAATCGATCGCGCGGAAAAAGAAAAAGTTATTTCTGTATCCTTTATTTTCGATGAAGAACATTTAGAAGAAGAAGCATTCCAGAATCTGACCCATGGAAAGACAACCGTTGTAGAGACACAGCTACGCGAAGCTGCAAAAGATGGTTGTGAAAGATTGCTGTTCCCTTCTATCGAACGTGAGATTCGTTCCGAACTTTCCGAACGTGCTCAGAACAAGTCCATCGAAGTTTTCTCTATGAACTTAGAAAAACTGTTATTACAAGCTCCATTAAAGGGAAGAATCGTATTAGGATTTGACCCTGGTTTTGCGAATGGTTGTAAGTTAGCTGTTATTGATGAAACAGGTAAGATGTTGACAGTCGATAAAATCTTCCCATTCCGTGGAGATCCAAACGAAAAGAAGTCCACACAGTCAAAACAGAAGTTATTGAGCTTGATTGAAAAATATCATGTACAGATCATTGCGATTGGTAATGGTACAGCATCTCGTGAATCGGAGAAATTATGTGCAGAGTTGATCAAAGAGAACCATCTTGATGTACAATATGCAATTGTATCCGAGGCAGGTGCGTCTGTATGGTCTGCCCAGGAAGCAGCACGTGAAGAATTCCCAGATATTGCAGTCGAAGAGAGATCTGCCGTTTCGATTGGTAGAAGATTATTAGATCCACTTGCTGAACTGATCAAGATCGATCCAAAATCAATTGGTGTCGGCCAGTATCAGCATGACCTTCCACAGAAGGAACTTTCTTCTCGTTTAGACGAAGTCGTCATGAAGGCAGTTAACCGTACAGGTGCAGATTTGAATACCGCTTCGATTGATTTATTGACACATATTTCTGGTCTAAATAAAGGTATTGCGAAAGAAATTATCAACTATCGTAATGCGAATGGACGTTTTACTAATCGTCAGCAATTATTAAAAGTTAAGAAGCTTGGACCAAAGGCATTTATGCAATGTGCTGGTTTCTTACGTATTACCGATGGGGATGAACCATTAGATGAAACAGCAATCCATCCAGAATCATATGAAGCAGCGAAGAAAGTCATGGCTGCTTGTGGTATTGAAAAGCTTGGAGAAGCAAATGCGACATTCCCAGACGAGAAAGTAAAGGATCTTGGTATTGATTCTTATACATTAAATGATATTGAAGATGCTATCCGTCAACCACTACGTGATTATCGTGATCAGTATGATACAGCTCTTTTAAAGAGTGATGTATTAGATATTAAGGACCTTCATAAAGGAGATCAGTTATCTGGTACGGTCCGTAACGTTGTTGACTTTGGTGCGTTCATTGATATTGGTTTACACGAGGATGGTCTGTGCCATATTTCGCATATGTCTATGAAGCATGTTTCGCATCCAAGTGAAATTGTTTCTGTTGGAGATATTGTTACTGTATACGTTTATGAGATTGATGAACAGAAGAACAAAGTACAATTATCCTTATTACCATTGGAACAGTTAGAACAGCGTGATGCAATGATGAAGAATCGTAAGTCTTCTAAGCAGCGTAAGAAGAATCAGGCAAGAAAAGCAGAAAAGAAAGCAGTCACAATGGATGACGCTATGGCTAATTTAATGGCGCGTTTTGGTAAATAATACGTATATGAAAGAGCGACTAAGGTGTTGTAAAATTCTACGAGTCTTTTGAAAAGTGGCCTTTAGAATAGTACGAGCCATGGTTTTGTTAAAAATAGGTTATGAATATGACAATCCAAAAAGTTTAGTGACTATCTTTGGCGGTCATCCTAAAGTGATAGATATTAAAGCAGGAACTGCGTAAGATGCTGTTCCTGCTTTTGTTTTGGGATGCAAATATGTGTGGGTTCTCTTCCTTGTTGACCATAGAATACGATTGCGAGTATAATTAAAGTTAGAGAATTGTCGAGCGTTTCTCTTATAGTCTTTGGGTTATCGATTAAAAGATTCCATAGTTCAAAAGAAAGACTGGAATAATATTCTTCTTCATTCGTTATGGCCTTTCTGCTAACTTCGAACGTGGTAAAGGATTCGATGATAGGCTGTTCCTATTTTTCTAGATAGTCCGCAAAAGTATGAAATATTTTAAATTTTGAAGCTCTAGATTTATGGATGAGTGCATGCAGTGCTTTGGATGCACTCCTTGTCTTTTTTGGCATACAATCATGTATAGGGTGGTTGATGTGGCTTCTAAAAGAGTAGCAAATCTAATAAAAAATCAAAATGACTCTAAATTTTATGTTCTAAACTTTTTGTATATCCGAAAATATTCTCTCTCTTTTTCATAAAAGCATCCTAGAGTAAGATTTTTGGCATAGGAATATTTACTTAAAAATATGAGGATAGAATAAACTTATAAATAGGATAAAAGATTCCGGAACGAGAGGTAAGTATATAGGAATCGTATTTGATCAATTCATAATCGATTATGTGGAAAGGGCGGAGGATATGTTTCATTTATTAAAATATACCCAAAAAGGAGAAGTTATATTTCTTCTTCTATTGAATCTTTTATATGCAGGGGTTCTTGTCTATGTACCGGTTGTTAATCAGAAGTTGATAGACTCTTTAACATTGAATCCGTTTGGACAGATATCTTTATATTTGTTTTATCTGTTAGTGTTATTTGTTTTAGGACAAGTATTAATGTATCTCATGGATATCTATAGTGGTAAATGTGAGAGAACATCTTATTTGAATATCATCAATCAAACCTTTCATCGTTGTCGTAATTATGATCCGAAAACAACTTCGGAGAATTCCGTAGAACATGAGCTTGGGCAAAATTACCAGATTATTAAACCTTATATTTTTAAATATCCAATTGAACTGCTATCACAGATTCTGTTAGAAGTTGGTATTCTGATTATGCTTTTTAAGTATTCGTGGGTCAATGGACTTGTGGTAATGATCTTTGTACCACTGTTCATTCTTATTTCTTCACGCTATAGTGAGAAGCTTGGACAGAATGGAGAACAGGTCAATGAGTCAATTAAAGATATTCGTACGTATTTAGATGGTGTAGAAGAAGTGTCTTTTTCGGAGCGATTTCGTCATGCAAGTTATTTTCAGCCATTTTCTTCCTTAACTAAGAAATATGGAATCTTGCAAAAGAAGAAAGTGAAGAAGGAAGCGTTCTTTGCGAATGTTCTGTCTTATGCCTTATTAAATTTTTTGATCTTTGTGACGACAGTTATATGTGTTATTCAGGTACAGCATCAAGTCATTACAATCGGAACCTTGTTCGCTGTGAATCTCTATGTCTCTAAGTTCTGGGGACCAATGGATTTTTTGATTGGCTATTACAAAGAATATGCGTCCGATAAGAAGATCATTCAGGAATTTTCTGAATTTATTGAAACAAAGACAAATGAATATGAATCGAGTAAGATTGAAGAAATTAAACTACAGGACTATGTTTCTTTGAATCAAGACGGAAATCCATTGAATGAACCATTGAACTGTAGTTTTCAAAAAGGAAAGATTACTATTATTAAAGGGGATAATGGTTGTGGAAAAACCACCCTAGTGCAAGCTATCTTGGGACTTACAGAACGTTATCGAGGAATCATTCAACTACCAGAATATGGTAAGAATTCAAATTTTATGTATTCGATTGCACAACCATTAATGAATCCATTTAGTAAAGCAAATGTAGTACAGACAAAGATGTCCATGGGGCAGTATAAGTTAGCGCAGTTGAAAACGGACTTTGCAGAAGAAAAAGATGTCTATTTATTTGATGAACCAACGAACTATTTAGATGTTTCCAAAAAACAGACTGTTGTAGAAAAACTTGAAGCATTACGAAAAGAAAACAAGATAGTGATAGTCGTAACACATGATACTGATTTATTAAAGTTAAGTGATCAGATAATAAATATGAAAGCATTGTAGTTTGTGATATGAATGGAAAGTTATCGGAAGTATATATTTCGTTACTAAAGATAATTTGGAAAAATGCCAATGAGTTGGGGCATAAAATTTAGGAATCTACTTTCTGGGTTCACTCCATTGTGAGCCCTTTTTATTTATAATTTTTACGGTTTCTTTTCCTCTTTCAGAGGTTAAAATATTATGTCTAATTCAATCAATAGCGAAGATTTTCTTGCTCTGATATATCGATATCCAATGGTATCAAATACCTCCACGTATCTAGGAACCCTGTCATTTATTATTTCCTATCAGAGAAAATGAGAATGCCATAAATCGTGTTCTTTCTTAGAAAAATATAAATAATCATAGAAATAATACAGGGGCAAAACCAATAACAGGAACCACCTCTTACGCAGTTCCTGTTGTTTATAAATATAATTTTAGGGCTAACTTTTTGGAGAGCCATCCTGAAGAAGACAGGAATCAATCCTTGTGTGCAAAATTTTTAATAACTCATTATTACTAGCTTGTATAATCTCAGCGGGCATGTATAGTTGTGTACTTTTTAATTACCAGTCATGAAAGTTGTATTTATTTCTCCACCACCTGTGCCAGGAACAATCCAGACGAATAAACTGATTGTGTATGTCCCACCATGCGGAACAGAATAATCTACAGTATACTTGCCAGAGCCAGTGTTGCTATTTAAGTAGGTTCCTGTACTGTAACGATCACGGATAAAGGTTCCTACATGAGATTCAAAGGTCCCATTTGAAACTGAGGTTATTCTACTGGAATGAGGATTTAAAGTGCCAGTGAAACGGGCTTTCATTGTAAAAACACCGTCAGTATAAGAGAAATATCTATTGAATGTACCTATAGGAAGATATTCCCTTGCTAGGGCAGGTGTGAGCTCTTCACTCATGGTAAGAGTGATTTCTCTTCCATTGATTTGAAATGTCTGGGATTGCTTATGGGGGTTATTTACATCGAAGTGTGCTGTTGGTAGAGAAGGTGTCGCGACTTCTTGTGCGTGAACAGAGGTGATAGGTATACTGAAAAGTAGGAAAAATAAAGTGAAAATATATAAAACAGAACTCTTGATTAATGATTGCATAGTTATCACCTTTAAAAATATGATTGGGATTTCACAATGAAAATAAATGGTAAAAAGGTTCCGAGTGTAACTATCTTAAGATTAAAATGTATGTAATTATAAGTCAACAATATTTTCGACTTTGCAAAATAAGATGAATTTTTTTTTTTTGTGTGTGAGGTTATACTTAAGTTAGGTAAAAAAGGTTTCTATAATAATGGTTTTAAAATCGAATGGAGGACATTTTTATGTTTATGACGATTTTCTATGTTGTTTTGGTTGTGGTATTTATTGATATTGCTTGTAATATCAGCATTATTAAAAATGAAGTAAAACAAATAAATGAGAACTTAAAAAAACAGCTACAAAGTAATCGTACGGATTTAAAGTAGAGGATAACGAAATTGTAATAGATGATATATATGGTCACAAAGGTGAGTTATTCGAATCTAGAAGTGTGTGCTTGCAATAGACTTACCAAAGTTATTGTGGTTAACAATTGAAAAATGTTTTTTTGGTATTGTAAAATCTTGAGGGTTTTGAAAAATGCTCTCTAGAATAGTATGGGGTCATGACCATGTCAAAAATAGGCTATGAGCACTCGGCGAATTGGGTGCTCATAGCCTTTTATCATTCTATTTAGTCTATTATGTCGGTGATTTTTGCGCAGTTTCCTCGTTTATGACCTTCTGCTTTTCTTGTGCTCAGATTTTCTGTGAGACCATAGAATATAGGATCATTAAGACAGTACAGGTCGGCCTTGGTCTTCTAGCATCACAGTACGCAAGTTGAATGCTCCCAGAAGATTATCTCTTTAGAGGGGGTGGTTCATTGTTGCGTTGTGCAAATATTTTATTTGCATGCAAAATGTAAATTTTTTTGATAAGTATATGTAGATTATTGTGTTTTCTGCTCACTATTTGAGTGTTTAAATAATTTTGTGTAAACGTCCTGATATACAAAAGGGAGATCGATCCGTATAGTTAAGTTACCACACAAAACAAAGGAGATCTCCCATGAATGATTTTACCACAGAGTTAACGGATGCAGTTTCCCACGGTTCTAATTTATCAGATGCCTGGAATGAACTGATGCGTCGTGAATTAGAACGATGCATAAACAACCTATTACAAGAAGAACTAAGTGCCTTTTTGAACTATGACAAATGATCAGTCGATGGATATAATACGGGCAATTCAAGAAACGGTACCTATTCTAGAAGTATCGTGACTCGTTTCGGTAAGATAGAAGTTAAGATTCCACGTGATCGGAACGGTGAGTTTCAGCAGCACACAGTCCCTAGATACAAACGGAATGACGGCTGCTTAGAGGACATGGTCATTCAGCTGCATGCCAAAGGCATCACAACAAATGATATTGCCGAGATCATCGAAAAGATGTATGGATGTTATTACACACCTGCTACGATCTCTAATATTACAAAAACCACATCTGAGATCGTACATGAATTCCATTCAAGGAATCTGAGCAAATGCTATATAGTTATTTATGGTGATGCGACCTACATCAATGTAAGTCGTGATACAGTTCAGAAAGAGGCTATACATATCCTTATGGGCATTACAGCAGACGGTAATAAAGAGATACTGGATTATCAGCTGTTCCCAAACGAATCGAGCGAGAACTATAGAGAGATGTTGAAAGATATTCGTTCACGCGGAGTTGAAGAGGTCCTTCTCTTTATCTCAGATGGCTTAAAAGAGCTGAGGAATGTCTTTTTAAAAGAGTTTCCAAAAGCTCAGTATCAGGCCTGCTGGGTTCATCTGATGAGGTCTATCTGTCGCAATGTACGTAACAAAGATATGAAAGAGATAATGGCAGAAGTAAAGCTGATCTATCAGTCCGGAACAGAAGAAGAAGCACAGGAACAGTTATCCATCTTTGTAATAGCACATGAAAAGAAATATCCAAAAGCGGTAAAGATACTGAAAGATAACCCATCACTCTTTACTTTCTATGGATATCCAAAAGAGATACCCAGAAGTATCTATACATCGAATCCGATCGAATCATTCAACAAGAAACTAAAACGCAATATACGCAAGAAAGAACAGTTTCCAAATGAAGAGTCATTGGACCGTTGTATATGTGCTATAGCAAATGAGTACAACAAACAATTTGTAAATCGCTAGATGCGCGGATTTAAGCAGTGCGCATATGAAATAAACAAATTATTTGATGAGCGATATTTATCTGAAGATTGAGGTTACATAAGATTATTGACACACTCTATTGAAAACTTTACAAAACAAATTAAAAAATAAACAAAAACAACTAAAATCAGTTGTGGATTTGTTGACAAAAGATAATGCACAGTTATAATTTGAGAATAATTTTCTGAAAGAATTTTGTTATTTTCAGAAAATAAATGAGGGTGTACAAAATGAAAGAAATAAATGTATTACAAGAATTAGAAGATTGTGATTGTGGATTTGCTAGCTCTGTTAGTATTATTTGTTCTAGTAATTAGCTAATTGTATGCCTTAAAGATTCTTAGTATCTTTAAGGATTCATTTGTATAAGGGGAAAAATATGGAAAATCCAGACAAGGTATTTAGAAAGTATCTAGATTAGGTGGAAGTATGAAAAAATTATTTAAACAATTTCAATCACTGTATTGTATTTCAATACTATTATCGGTTATTGCAAGTGTTTTGAATGTCATTGGCAGTTATCGTTTGGGAAGTCTTTTGACGGAAGAAACGATTCAATCTGCGAATGTATTATTATGGAATATAGTTCTTTTACTAGAAGTATTTGTATTGTTCTATATTTCGAATTTTTTCCTCGAAAATTTCAATTCTAAATTGAAGACGAAGATTCATAATCGGCTGCGTAAACAATATGCGATAAAATTTGCGCAGTCAGACAATGTCAAGTGGAAATCAGAAAGTATTTCTAGTAAAGTAGCTGCCAATACAGAAATCATTAATCAGATGGATAGAAATTTAATTGATCCGCTGTTTGATGCATTTAAAGATATCTTTTCGATTCTTTTCTCTTTTTTAGCATTGATCTATATTCATTGGTCTGTTGGTATTGTTACAATCCTTTTGTTTGCACTGATGATGGTATTACCAAATCTGTTACAAAAAGGAGTTGAAAAACATTCGATTGCATTGAAAGAGCAGAATGAAAAATTTGTTTCAAGTGTGGAAGATCAGTTACAGGGACGTATGGAATATGCAATCTTCCAAAAAGAAAATATATTTGTAAGACTTATTACAAAAGCATCGAATTCTTTAGAAGAAAAGCGCTATGCATTAGATAGAGCGAGTCATAGTGTGCAATGTGTGATGGGTGTTGGTTCTTCCCTTTCTCAGCTTGTTCTTTTGGGATTGATTATATATCTCTCTATTACAAAGGGTGTTGCGATTGGAGCAGTCTTATCTGTCGCATCTTTATCTGGAACATTTATGAATTCAGTAGGAAGTGTATTGTCAAATCTTACAAGTGTAAAAGCGAATGATCATTTAGTGGAGTTCAAAGACCTTCCCGAAAAGGTTTCTACAAGTACAACAATTGAACCAGTAGAAGTAAACAATCTTACTTCCATTCAGATTAGTGATACGAAGAGTATTTCCTATGATCATCTTTCCTTTACGATTCATCCACATGATTCTGTCGCTATTTTAGGAGAGAGTGGTTGTGGAAAATCAACATTGGTCAAGACATTGTTTTTGATGGATCAATCGTATACAGGTTCGATTCGTTTAAATCGTGTAGAAAGAAAAGAATTGCATTCTTTTGATATCTTAAACGATGTTGCTTATCTAGATCAGACAGTACATATCTTTAATACAATTCTCAAAAATAATTTGACTTTATATGCAGATGTGAAAGAAGAAGAACTTTTAGAAATGGTGAAACATTTAAAACTGACACATCTATATGAGTCGTGTGGAAAAGATCTGAACTATCAGATACAGGAAAATGGTAAGAATCTATCTGGTGGAGAAAAGCAAAAGATTGCCTTGGCAAGAGCGTATGTATCAAATAAGAAAGTATTTGTACTAGATGAGTCCTTATCTGCTATCGATTCCGAAAGTGCTAGAGATATTTTAAACGATCTGCTTAGTAGAAAAGATATTACATTAATAATGATTTCACATGGTACGGAACAAAATGTATTAAATCAATTTACACAAGTTATTCATTTGTAAAAATTATCATATCTAAAATATGATGCTTCTGGAAACAGTTAGCTAGTATCCTATAGTGCTAGGATGTAGAAGCTAGTTTAGCTATCCTGTTTCTTTCTCGTTTTTGAAAGTTAACGGGTGCTAAAAAGGAGAAATGTTTCCAAAAAAAATCCATCGGAACTGGCATGCATTTGCTAGCTTCGGTGGCTTTTATTTCGGTTTTGTGAATTCTTATTCTGTATGTTTATTTTTTGTATGGATCACGCTTGTAATTGGAAGTGTGGTCCTGTTCCGGTTTGTAGGGGACTATATGGATGGCTGCGTCTTTACATATGTGACACAATATCTGGTTCCTTGTGTATCGGAAGTTATTCGCATCATATCAGTATTTTCTAGAGCCAGTGAAATATTTTTTGGTACTTTCAAAGGACTTTAGTTTGTAAGAAGTTTTTACAATTTTCTAGACTTTTCTATTTAAGTGATGAGTCTTTATATATCTTTGATAAAGTGGTCAATTAGGTACAGTTCTATTTTGGCTCTATAGTCTCTATTGTAACGAGAAAGTGAATGTATAAATATTATTATATAATATTTATTTATTTTTAGTCTGCAAAAATAATTGACAGGTGCTAGCATTTAAGTAAAAGAAGGGGTATATATGAATATTCAAAGGTATAAAAACGGTCCTTTTCGTGCCCCTGAGCACTGTATGCCCTAGGGGAGTTTATAAATATTATATATAGAAAGGAATGAATTCTTGTTTTGATAGCAAGTTATATAATCTTACTAGGTTATGATATGAAAAAAGTCAAATTATTTTGCTTGTTCATTATTTTCGCTGCATTTTTAATACCAACACCAGTTTCAGCACTGACTAGTACAGAAAGTGGTGGCACTTGGGAAAGAGGTGTTGGGGTGAGACTGGTTCCTATTCTAACTATTTTCATTCTACTCTAGTTCATACATCTTCTGTGGAACATAATGGGGATTTAAGAAGAAGTAAGGGACAAAAAGGCGAGTGGTCGAAGGCGCATTTAGCAGCTTGGTCAGGGTGTAATTTTTACTATAAAATCTTATGTAAAATTCCTATTATCTTTTTAAATCTCTTTAAATGCCATTAAAGCCTTATTTTATCAGCTTTAGTGGCACTTTTCATTTTGGAAAGAACCTCACATAAATCTTTATATCTCTATGTGTTTTCCCGTTCGGAAGTAGTAAATTTGTAGTAAATTGTTATTTTACTACTAAGCATAAAGTCTATCCATTTCAGCTTTTGCAGAAGCGTAAGAACCATGTGCATAATAATTTAAAGTCATAGTTATGTTGGAATGTCCCATAATATATTGCAATGTGTTTGGGTTCATTCCCTTATTTGCCATATTCGTGCAAAACGTGTGTCGGAAAGTATGCGGTGTGATGTGCGGTAACTGCTCATCATGTGTCTTATTGTATTTCTTGACTAAACCTCGCAACATACTGTCATAATATTTTACCATAAAGATTTTCTTGGAAAGGAAGCTAGAACAATATCTAGCTTTCCTTTTCCTGTTTTTATTTTAAGTGTTATGAAGTATAAGAGGTGTTGAATAAATATTTATTTTTAGAAGATTGGGGGAATCTAAAAATATGAAAAAAGTTATTTCTATTCTTTTATGCATTGTATCTGTAGTTGGTGCTTTGTTTACGTATCAATTGAATTGGTATCAAAATAGTAATGCGCTTTCAGATATTGAATGTAGAGGTGACTACCAAAAAATATATGTGACAGGTAGGAAAGAGAAACTCAAAGAAGTCCTACCGTCATTAAAACAAGTTGCAGATACATATGATGCAAATATTATTTATACGACCTATCGTGAAGAAAAAGGAAAATTAAAGCAGGTATTTATGATGATTCCTACCTTTCTTCTTTGCAGTCTACTTTGTTAGATGGTAACGTGCCACAAGATAGTGAGCAGTTCCTTGCAACTTATGTTACAGGAGATGCAAATCAGGTTGGTACGATACGTGATTATTTTAAGAGTCAGTATGTACGTATGGAAAGTTTAGATTCTTTTACGCAAGATTCCGATGATATAGTAAATGGTCAATATACAATCTTTCTTGAAAGTAATTTGTCAAATTAAGTGCAACATCTAATGTGAGTTTATAATT
>CAUWDF010000004.1:0-34379 GCA_963557245.1 uncultured Bulleidia sp. | reverse complement strand
TTTCATATAAAAAGTACCCCTCCTAGGTCTATATAGGATTTGGGGTACATGTCAATCAATCGGATTTCTTTATAATTGCCCTTCTTTTTCCAGCTTCTTCAGGATCTTTAATTCTTCTTTTGTAAATTCATGTTTCTCAAACAAATCTGGTCTTCTTTCTTTTGTAAGACATAAGGATTGTGCAGTACGCCATTCTTTAATCTTTGCATGATTACCAGACAATAGAACATCCGGCACTCTATCTCCATTATAATCTGCTGGTTGTGTATATTGTGGATACTCTAAAAGACCATTTTCATACGATTCATCATCCGCACTTCCTTCTGTGATACTGCCTTTAAGAAGGCGAATGATCGAATCCATAACCACCATCGAAGCAATTTCTCCACCTGTCAAAACATAGTCACCGATTGATACTGTCTCATCGATGTGCTTATTGACACGAGCATCAATACCTTCATAGTGACCACATAATATAATCAAATGTTCCTTCGACGCAAACTCTCTCGCTTTTGCTTGGGTGTATGTCTTTCCAGTTGGACTCATCATGATTGTATAGCTATTGTCTGTTCGAATAGAATTCAATGCGTCCATAATTGGCTGGCACTTCATAACCTGACCATGTCCACCACCAAAAGGACGATCATCAACATGACGATACTTATCAAGCGCAAAATCACGAATCTGAACACATTCGACCTCAACTAATCCCCTACTCATTGCTCGACCAATAATCGAAGTAGTCAAAAAATCATGATACATTTCTGGAAATAATGTCAAAACTGTTATTTTCACAGCAGTCCCTCCTGCATCTTAATAACAATCTTATTTCCCTCCAAATCTACTTCTTCAATAAACTCCGGAATATATGGAACAAGGAATTCTTTTCCATTTTCCATACGAATACGTAAGTTATTCTGTGCTCCATTTGTTTCTTCAATACCAAGTGTCGTTCCTAATGCATTTCCCTCTTGATCATAAGCGTCCAGATTTTCTAACTCATCACGATAATACTCGCCCTCTTCCAAAGGCTCACGTGAATCACGATCAATATAAAGATTATCATTCTTATACTTCTCTACAAGATTGATATCCTGTAATTGTTCAAAACTTACAAGTGCCATTCCTTTATGCTCACGATAAGAATGTACTGTCAGAGGAATGTAATTACCTTCATGAAGAAGATAAACAACATTACCTTTTTTATAACGTTGATCATCAAAATCCGAATAACTATAGATTTTAACTTCACCTCTAATACCATGCGTATTCACAATTTTACCAATGCGTATGTATTCCATCTTATATTCCTCCAAAAAAAGGAATGCCAAAAAGCACTCCTTTAAATCTGTTCAAACTTAATACTGATCTTTTTGTTGTCCGTATGTGAAGCAACAGACATAACTTGACGCAGAGCAGATGCCATAGAACCCTTACGACCGATCAAACGAGCAATATCATCGTTCTTTGCATAAACATTCAGAACAACTTCACACTCATTTGTTTCAGGCATGATTCTAACCTCAAGACTGTCTGGATTCTGCACCATTGGCTTCACAAGGTCAAAAAGTACCTTGTCAAGTTCTGCCATAGCTTATTTCTTCTCTTTTCTTGCGACCTTCTCTTCGTGGAAAGTCTTCATAATTCCCTGACGGGAGAGAATGTTACGAACTGTATCAGATGGCTGAGCACCATTTCTGAGCCACTTTAATGCCTTTTCAGCATCAACTCTAACCTCTTCAGGTTCAGCTGTTGGGTTGATGTAACCGATAACCTCAATGTCACGGCCGTCTCTTGGGAAACGGGAATCCGCTGCAACGATACGATATCTAGGGGCTTTCTTAGCACCCATTCTCTTCAGACGAAGTTTAACTGCCATAATGAATAATCCTCCTGTTAACGAATATAAGTATACCCTTTACAAAAATGCCTGTCAAGCTTTTTTACTTGACAGGCATTCATTAAAACTTGAATTTTTTCCCGTTCGGACGAAAGCCTTTTTTTTGAAGCTGCTCTGCTTGTACCTGCGCCTGATTCATCATCTTTTCCAGATGTTCTTCATTCAAATTTCCGCGTTTCTGCATAGCACCTAACTGTGTCATTGCTTTCTTCATACGATTGAACTGGTTAATCAGTTTATTAACATCATCCACTTTTGTGCCAGAACCTCTAGCAATTCTCTTCTTCATTGTGCCACGAAGCTTTTCTGGATGAGCACGCTCATACATTGTCATAGACTGAATGATTGCTTTTGTATGAGACATTGCACCAGCAGCTTTCGATTCATCAATCATATCTGCATACTGGTTCATACCAGGTAACATCTTCAGAATACCACTTAAAGGACCAAGTTTCTGAACCTGCTCGAACTGTTTGAGCATATCATCCATAGTGAATGTACCTTCAAGCATACGCTGTGCCATCTTCTCATTCTCTTCCATATCAAGCTTTTCTTGAGCTTGCTCAACAAGAGTAACGACATCTCCCATGCCTAAGATTCGATCGGCCATACGGTCTGGATAGAACTTAGACATGTCACCAATCTTTTCACCTTCACCAACGAACTTGACTGGAACACCCGTAATCTTCTTTACGGATAAGACACCACCACCTCTAGAGTCACCATCGAACTTTGTAACAACAAGACCTGTCAATGGTAAAGCCTCGTGGAATGCCTGCGCAACATTTACGATATCCTGACCGGTCATTGCATCGACCGTCAGTAAAATCTCATCTGGATGAACTTCAGCATTAATGTCCTTTAATTCATTCATTAACGCTTCATCAATATGAAGACGACCAGCTGTATCGATAAAGACAGTATCATAACCCTTTTCTTTCGCATAGTCCATACCCTTACGAACTGTCTCTAAAGCTGGTTTCTCTGTACCTAATGAGAAGACTTCTGTTCCGATTTCTTCACCTAAAGTTTTCAACTGATCGATTGCGGCTGGACGAATAACGTCTGCAGCAATCAACATTGGATTTCTATTTTCTTTATTTTTTACAATGTTTGCAATCTTCGCGACAGATGTTGTTTTACCGGTACCTTGAAGACCTACAAGCATGATAACAGTAATGCCATCTTCTTTCCACTGAATACCAGCCTGATCATCTCCAAGTAAAGAAATAATCTGGTCATGCACAATTTTAACAAGCTGTTCACCTGGTTCGACACTTGTCAAAACGTCCTGACCACGTGCTTCCTCACGAACATCTTCTAAGAACTGTTTAACAATCTTATAGTTAACATCTGCTTCCAAAAGTGCAAGGCGCACTTCCTTCAGCATATCTTCCATATTCGCATCCGTAAGTGTTCCTTTACCGACCACATTACGCATCGCTTTATTCAATCTTTCGCTCAACGAATCAAAAGCCATGAAATAACCTCCCAAGTGCTATTATTTTACCATGGCTATCGCATCTTTTCTACTTCTCAAGCCTTTTAAAAGCATGCAGGAAGACTAACATGTTCCGCTACAATCTTACATTCATAATGATATTTTTCATTTTCTTCTTTTTCTAATGATTCTACTCTTCCACGAATCGCTATAAGGTCACCTTCTTTACATATTGCTTTACATTCCTCTGCAATACCATGCCATAAGACGACTTTAAAGCGATCTTTCACATAGTGACCATCCGACTCTGGATATGCCCTACAAGATTCAACTATAAGATAAGCATCACTTCCTTGCACGGAGGAAATAAATTCAGGTTTTCGTAAAATCTTTCCAACAATCACACATGTATTCATACATTCTTCTCCTTTTTTCATCAGTATGAAAGGAATAAAATACAAATTCAAATTCTATTATTTGTATCCAACTAATAAAAAATACAGATATGTATAAGCCTATATCTGTATTTATCTTTCATTTATTACAAATTCATTAAAGGCCCAAAAATTTCTTCAGTTTTTTGGTTCTTTCGATTTTCTTTTGCGCTTTTTTTATATCTCCGACCCATTTACAAGAATGACCACAATTAGCACAACTTCCACCACAGGAATCCATTCCATTATGTAATAGATATCGAATATCTAGAACAACAAGAAGAATAAGAATTGTAAGAATGAGAATTGTTGGTAGATTCATATCATATCCTCCTATAAAAAATCATATTTTAATTTGCGCAAAAGTCAATTAGTTTAATCTAACTAATATTCAAAAATGATAGAGAATATGCAATATTCTCTATCAATATATACCTCCAGTTTCATTTCTATTCGATGCTTGATCTGGTTTAATATAGACATCTCTCGGTTTTGATCCTTGTGCTGGGCCAATCACTCCAGACTGTTCTAGTGCTTCAATCATATTCGCAGCACGATTATATCCAATACCAAATCTCCTCTGTAAAAGAGAAGTCGATGCCTTCTGTGCGTCGATAACAAACTCTCTGACTTTTTCATATAAAGGATCGTCCATTACCCCAATTCCATTTGGAAACTCACCATTGTCAATTGCATCTAATAAGACAAACTTATCATCGTATTCTGGTGTACCATGGGCAGAACACCAATCTGTAATTCTTTGTACTTCATCATCTGTAACAAATACACCTTGCACACGTTCAGCGGAAGAAGCGCCGATTGCACGATATAACATATCGCCATTTCCAAGTAAACGTTCCGCTCCAACATGATCTAAAATAGTACGCGAATCCGTACCAGATGAAACGGCAAACGAAATACGGCTTGGAACATTAGCTTTAATTATACCTGTAATGACATCTACAGAAGGACGCTGTGTAGCAACAATCATATGGATACCTGCCGCGCGGGCAAGCTGTGCAATACGTTGAATAGACTGTTCTACTTCTTTACCCGCGACCGCCATCAAATCAGCCAATTCATCAATAATAACAACGATGTATGGCATTTTCTTAGGAGCTGGAGAACCATCCGGATTTGGTCTACCACCCTGCTCATCGACTTTCTGGTTAAATACTTCAATATTACGTACACCAGAAGCAGCAAAAATGTTATAACGTTCATCCATAATCTGTACAATTGCTTTTAAAGCATTATTGGCTTGATTCGGATCATTGATAACTGGACCAATCAAATGTGGAATTTTACGATATGGCGTAAATTCAACTTTCTTTGGATCAATCAATAGCATCTTTACATCATCCGGATGGGTACGAAGAAGTAAAGATGTGATAATTGAATTCATACATACAGATTTACCAGAACCTGTCGCTCCAGCAATCAATAAATGTGGCATACGATTCAAACGACAAGTAACAGTCTGTCCTAAAAGATTTTTACCAACATAAAATAATAATGGCTGTTTTTTGTCTTTTTCTGAAGTATTATCGATTAACTCACGCATCTTAACAGGTGTACTCTGTTCATTTGGAACTTCAATACCAACCGCATTCCTACCAGGAATCGGCGCTTCAATACGTACATCCTTGACTGCCAGAGCCATCTTAATATTATCTGCTAAAGATAATATCTTAGATACTTTAACACTCGCATCTGGACGTATTTCAAACTGCGTGACCGATGGACCAATATGTGTATCGATCAATTCTGCATGAATATCAAAATTTTCTAAAATATCAATCAGTTCTTTTCCACGTTCTTTTGCTGCTACTTCATTTACAGAATTAGCATTCTTGTCAGGAAGTGGATCTAACAGCTGATAAATAATTCTACGACTTGGAACACGATAATCTGCATTTACTTTTTTTGTGATAGGTTCTACATGTTTTTCTTCTGTTCTTTCAACAGGAGCTAGCTTTTCAACTACTTGTACTTTTGGTTCCTGTTCAACAGATTCAACTTCGGCAGATGAAACAGGCTGAATTGGATCTACCGGTGTAATTGTCTTTGCTTCACAATAGTCCGCATCATCGTATGTATCCATAGAATGCATTTCATCTAGTTCTTCATACGATACAGGTTCATTATAAGATACAGATTCATCATAAGCCTCCATCCTATCTTCATAATCATCATCCTCTTCTAGAGGATAATAAGACATCGTCTCAGGACTATCATCCTCGTTTTCCATTGAATATATATCTTCTTCCAACGCATCATCCTCTTGCTTATGAAAAGAATAATGATCTGTAGAATCAATCATATCTTCCGAGTCCTCTTCTAGATCATCTACATTAATGAACACAGAATCCGAAGAAGATATTGTTTTACCAGGAATCGAAACAATTGGAATCTCTTCTGTATCACGATCTGCTGTAATATTGATAAGTTTTGTCAGATATGGTCCATTATCTGGAATTTCTTGATTTTCTTTGACCGTTGTAAGAAGATTTGTCGTTTCCACAGGATCTGGACCATCTTCTGCCTTAATATCGACTAACTTCTGACGGCTCTTTTTCTTTTCTTTCTGTTCATCAATCATTGTCCATAAGTTCAATGGTTCTTTTTCTTCTTCTGGTTCAATGATTTTTTCTTCCTTTTCGGGTACATGGAAGAAATTTGCTATCGCTATGAACATGTTCTTATAGA
This sequence comes from uncultured Bulleidia sp., assembly GCA_963557245.1. Classification (GTDB taxonomy): domain Bacteria; phylum Bacillota_I; class Bacilli_A; order Erysipelotrichales; family Erysipelotrichaceae; genus Bulleidia. The sequence goes on along the minus strand of CAUWDF010000004.1, from coordinate 27,895 downwards.
CCTCTAATGGAACAAGTAAAATCATCGCAATGACAAATAATAGAACAGCAATGACAATTACACCGGTTCTACCAAAAAGAGTTGAACAGATTACATATAAAATGGCTCCGACAATACCTCCACCCACATTCATATCCGCTGCTGACGCAGTAAAATACATTCGAAAATCTCGAATGTATTTCATAGCAACATCCGTACCCGTCTCTTCTGTATAAAAGAAGGTACATAAAAGTAAGATACAACTAATAATTAGAAAAACAGCAATAACACTTTTTTCTTCAATTTCTTTTCTACGTGCGAACTTATTCGCTAAAATAACGATAATAATACCGCCAGTCAGCAACCAAAACAGAGATCCGAACAGATATCTCTGCAAGTTGAAAAGAAAGGTACCAACAACACCACTTCTGCTGAGCCCTAAAATAATGAGGGCCAACAGAACTGGTATCATTATCCATTCAATTATTTCTTCTTGACGTTCTTTTTTTAACTGTGCTTTTGTTTTTCTCGCCACAGTATCTCCTTACTCCTTTGTATTAATTTCAACAATTGCTGGTAAGATCATAGGTCTCTTACCTGTCTCATGAAGCACATAACGTGCAATTTTATCTCGTGCTTCTGCTCTACATTCCAAATTGGAATAACGATTTTCTTTTACAGCATCCGTAATTGTCTTTTCCATCAGAAGACCAACCTGTTTCACAATATAGTCCGCATCCTTCAAATAAATGACACCACGGCTCTGCACATCTGGTCCGCCAATAATTTCTTTATTGGCATGATTGACAACGACACCAATAATAATAGCGCCATCTGTACTTAACAATTCACGATCTTTTAATACCATACCCGATGCATCTAAAGATTCTTTTCCATCGACCATGACATCGCCTGCCTGAACATTTTCAAAACCACGCTCCAACTGGCCATCATTGATCACAGCTACCTGACCATTATCCATAACAATGATCTTATCCGCATTATAGCCCATATCTAATGCTATATTCGCATTTGCAATCAACTGACGATATTCACCTTTTACTGGAATATAGTACTTTGGACGCAATAAATAGATCATCATCTTAAGATCTTCAATACTTGCATGCATTGTGAAGGCTCTGCGAGAGTCTAAAGCCTCTACACGACCTGCTTCACGATATAGATCATCTTCCATGCTTGCTTCACTTCTTTCAGTACCCGGAACAGCTGGAGAAGCAATAATAACAGTATCGGAAGAGTTAAACTCAATCAGATCATCTTCTTTTGTGGCAATCTTATGTACTTTACGGAAAATAGAAAAACCAGTACCACCAATAATAACAAGAACATTATCATAATCATTTGTAAAAGACTCATGAGGAATCTCTAATCCTGCTGGAATATGATAGTATCCCAATTTAGCCATATCATTCATCAGCATCTTCAATTCATCATCATAAATCATAATTTTACGATTATATTTATTGGCAAGTTCAATGATTTCAATAATGCGATAAAGGTTCTGATTATAAACCGTAACAAACATTCTACCTTTCGAATCTTCAAAAAATTGTTCTAAATGAGGTGTGATACGATGATTTGGCGCAGAATGACCTGGTCTTGTAGATCCTACCGATTCACACATCAAAGCTAAGATTCCTTTTTCACCTAAAGCAGTAATATTTGTAATATCAAACTTGAAAGCTTCATTTTCTGTATCGTAGTCAACAATAAATTCCGAAGAATAAACTACGAATCCATCATCCGTACCAATTGCCACACCAAAACCGTCTGCAATCGACTGTGTTGTTCCAAATGTACGAATTTCTGTTTTCCCAATTTTAAAAGTGCAATTACGACGTACTCGATGAATATTAGGCTTTGTGATACCAAATTTTTTGGCTTTACGCTCAAAAAGCTGAGCGGTTAATGGAGCCATATACACAGGAACATCTGGAATTGCAGTAATCAGATGTGTCAAAGCAGCCATAACATCATCATGTCCATGTGTAATAAATACTGCTTTAATTTTATCCTTATTTTCGATTAAATATGTAAAATCTGGAATGATCATTTCAATACCGAGCTGTTCACCATCTGGATATTTCAACCCGCATTCCAAAACAAATATATCATCGTTATTTTGAACAACATACATGTTCTTGCCGTCTTCATCGAGTCCACCAAGAGCAAAAATGCGTACCTTACTCATAATTATATCCTCCCATTAGGTCTTTATCTTTTTCTATTATAGGCTAATCCTTTTTCGTTGCCAACGCTGTGCCTGAAAGAGAGAAACTTTTAACTCCTGTAATCTTAACGTTCACAATCTGATTCTGTACGTCACCTTCAGCTTTGAAATTAACCAATTTGTTCTCGCGACTATAACCGCTCCATACATTTGGATCTTTTTTTGATCTACCTTCACAAAGAACTTCTACGACCTGATCTGCATACTTTTCATTATTCACACGTGCCCAATGATTGATATGTGAATTTAAAACCTGTAATCTTTCCTTCTTTACTTCCGTCGAAATCTGTCCATCCATCTTCGCAGCTGGAGTTCCTTCTCTTGGCGAATACATGAAAGAGAATGCATTATCAAACTTACAATAATCTACTAGATCTAAAGTAGCCTGAAACTCTTCTTCTGTTTCTTGTGGGAACCCAACAATCAAATCAGTTGTAAATGTAATATTTGGAATACGACTCTTCAGGCAATCATATACTTCTTTATATTCCTCAACTGTATAACCACGCGCCATACGACGAAGAACAGAATTCGATCCACTTTGAACAGGAAGATGAAGAGCTGGCATAATGCTTGGATAGTCTAGCATTGCCTGAATCGTCGACTCAGAATAATCTCTAGGCGAAGAAGAATAATAACGGATACGTTCAATGCCTGTTTCCGCAATCTCAATCAACAACTTCGTAAAACCATCTTCCATACCAAGATCTTTGCCATATGCATTTACATTCTGTCCTAATAACATAACTTCTTTGCCACCATTCTCAATCAATTGGTGAACTTCTCTTAAAATATCTTCTTTACGACGCGAACGCTCTCTTCCTCTTGTATACGGAACGATACAATATGTACAGAACTTATTGCAACCATACATAATATCAACAAATCCCTTACACTTCTGACTACGCTTGACTGGAAGATCTTCTACAACCCTACCTTCTTCTGAGAAGACTTCAACCTTTCTTCTCTTCTCCTTCATAACAGCAGATAAAAGATCTGGTAAACGATATAAATTATGTGTACCAAAAATCAGATCAACTTGTGGATACGACTTCAGAATCTCCGCAACAACGCTTTCTTCCTGTGCCATACATCCACAAATACAGAAAATACGATTTGGTTCTTTTGTCTTTAGACCCTTTAACATACCGATTTCACCTAATACATGCTCTTCCGCTGCTCTACGTACAGCACATGTATTAAAAATCAAAACATCTGCATCTTCCGGACGTTCTGTATTTTCGAAGCCCATAACTTCCATCATACCCGCAATCGTTTCTCCATCACGCACATTTGCCTGACAACCATACGTACGAATATAATATTTTTTTCCTGCACCTAAAGCTTCACATGCATCATTTAAAGAAAACAAACCATATTCTGGTTCAATCACATCCCGACTTCTCTGTGCTTCCGCAAGATGATTCGGAAGAATATAATCATTTTTCATTTTATTTATCTCCATGAGCAAATATTATAGCAAAAACATCCAAAACAAAACACAAAAAAGAGCCGACATTGTCGGCTCAAAAAAATGATGTATCAAATTACTTCTCAGAAATAGCAGATACTGGGCAAGCACCTGTACAAGATAAGCAAGAAATGCAAACTGCTTCATCGCATACAGACTTACCGTTCTCATCAAGAGAAAGAGCAGATACTGGGCATACACCTACGCATGCGCCGCATCCGATACATGTATCTTTATCAACTGTAACTGGCATGATGAATCCTCCTTCAAAAAAAATTATACCATTCTATATCGTGTGGTCAACAAACAATTCCTACTAGTCTTTTATACTCCTTATGGACGAATTTGTATTCTTTCGATTTTATCCGCTCTTTTTGTATCTTCATCTATATGAATCACACAACCACATAGGATAGCAGGCTCACTTGATGGCGTATAACGAGTCTTCTGATGATAAACTGTACGGTTGATAACTTCTTGTATATCCCTGCCTAGAATGCTCTCAAAAGAACCACACATTCCAGCATCTGTTATATATGCACAACCTTGATAGATACGCTCATCTGCAGTCTGCACATGTGTATGAGTGCCGATGACAGCTGTCAATCGATCTGCAAAATAATACATGAACATCTCTTTCTCACTTGTCGCTTCTCCATGGAGATCCACAAGTATTACATCTGCTTTTATTTTAGAAAGTAATTTTTTCATTGCTTGCACAGGACTTTCTGTACAACCGTTCATAAAAACTTCCCCAAGAAGATTTACCACAGCAACTCGAATACCATTCACTATTCTATCCACTACTACATTTCCATAATGAAGAGGTTCCATATTCGCTGGACGTAATACATTATCATAATAATCAATCTCAAATAAGAATTGTCCTTTCGAAAAAGCATGATTCCCCAAAGTCATAATATCAATCCCCGCATCCTGAAACTGATTAATAATCTGCTTCGTAACCCCTTTTCCATGAGCTGTATTCTCTACGTTCGCAACTGTCAAATCGATATGATACTGCTTCTTCAAACTACGAAGATTGTTTAGAACAGCCTCTCTACCAACTCTGGCAACGATATCCCCGAGAAATAAAATATTCATAAAAATCCTTTCAAAATCAACATAATTTTCTTCCATAATAGTACAATAAAATCAATAAAAAGCTAGAGATATATAATATCCCTGACTTTCGTATCTACTCACTGACTTTGTGCAATATAATATTGTCCATTGATTTTAACGGCAATACAACTTTCAATATCTTTCCCTTGCAGTGAGAATACATCTTGTATGACCCATCGTTCATATTGATCCGATTTATTCTGCAAAAAATCAGTGTCGACCTGTTTCTTTGTATGGACATCAAACATTATATTTTCAGATATTGTGCCTAAAAAATTTTCTAATTGATTATGTGCTACCGGCTGATTTTTTATTTCGTAAATTTTATTATCAGAGATGATTTTTGTTACATTTTCAGAATCAATCTTAAATTCACCTATTCTATCCTTATTATTTTTATGATTTGCAAAGTCATAAATTATATCATCTTTAGTACACTGTTCACTCAGTTTCGCTATATGTGTCTTACCATCTACATATAATTTCCCTGCGCTCTCAGAACGATATACATTGATAAAAGGAATCACATATTTAATATCTGCATCTTTTTTTACATATCCCGCTAATGAGAACAATCCTTTTAGATTCGTATTTTCTTCTTGAACCACCTTTCCATTCGCATCAACAAGTGCGAATTTATGGATATAACCAATACATTCTTCTACTTCACTATCAGAAACAACATCTTCTAAGATCGTATAAGAAGATAAGTGATATGTAAAGCGTGTCACATCTTCTTTATCTAAGATACAATGTTCTTTTCCTACAAGTTGTTCAGATGAAAGACTTATCGAACAACTCATGAGTGTAAGAGACATTAAAACAATCCAAAATATCTTTATGATCTTCATAGCGCATTTCAATGATTCCTTCCATTAATAATACGATAATATACATTGGAAGTAACTTTATATAATACAAGATAGAAAATAGCCGTAAGCGAGCATACCACAACTGTTGTTGCATCAATTAACTTCATATTCTATACACCGAACAGCTGTAAAAGCTTCCATAATAGTGGAGAAGCTGCAGCTAAGTGCAAGAAAGCCATCATTAATGGGAAGCAAAACAATAATAATACTTGTGTACGAACATTCTTTTTAATATCTTCTTCTATCATACCTACTTTCTTCATTACTTCAAATCTCTGTCGATCTTCATAGCCTTCCATAATCTGCTTATAGTAGATGATTAACGATGTAACAAAGATAAACATAATACTCAAATAAGCCCCTGTGAATAGAAACACCCCATTCAGCTGATAAAAGACATTGATGTTATCTGCTCTTGATTCTAAAGTAATATTTATCGGTCTATCTTTAAAAGGCGCACTTGTTGCAAGCTTATCCATGAATGTGTTATAGAGTTTAATCTGTTGTTTATCGCTTTTATCGCAATTAAAGCTATATTCATAATTCATCGTAATCATACGTTTCCCCCACGAATTAGTCATATTTCCTAACTGCTTTACGACTTCCTTATAGTTGGGTACAACCAAATAGATTGCTGGAACAACCGTTGCGAATGTCTCTCCATTAATATAAAAATCCGGAAGAACTTCTTTCACATGATATTGAAACATTCCATCTAAATCAAATGAAGAAGCTGCATAGTCATGACGATATGTATATAATAGACATTCTCCATCATCCAATGACTTTTCTTCGTGCATCATTTGATTATATTCTTCAATCGAAAGAATATTAAGTGCGCCAATGCAATCATAGTTTACCATTGCATTCCGATCGATACTTAATTGAAAACCATCTTCTTTCCAATATCCAGCACTCGAAATAGACTGAGATTCAAAAATATCTTTTTTTTCTAATGGAACCGTATTAACCACTTCCTGCAAAGCAAGAAAATTTTCTGTATTAAAGTCTTCTGTCGAATCAAAACTAGCATGGAAAGTAAAGTCAAATGGATAACGATTATCCAATAAATCTTTTGTACCAATATAAATACTTATTGTTGACGAGAGACCTACAAGTATCATAGTCAATAAGATACAAATGGAAGCTAGACCAGTGCCATTTCTTCTCATACGGAAACGCATCGAGCTGATCGAAACAAAATGATTCGCTTTATAGTAGAATTTCTTATTTTTCTGTAATAGTGTACAAAAAGCAACAGAACCTGATTGAAAAAGAATATATGTAGCAACAATTACCATAATAACTGCTACTGTGAACATTGATAGAGCCGAAATACTGTTTTTCACTTTAAATGATATGCAGTACGCACAAACTAACAGCAGCACTCCTAACACAGCAAGAAGCCAATTCGCTTTTGGTTTCCTCTCTCCAAAAGAACTACTATGCATCATATCGATAGCTTTTGTTTTTAGAACATAACGGAGTTCGTTAAAAAAAAGCAAAGCAAAGATTGCCGCAAAAACAACTATCGTCAGTTCTACAGATAAAAAATCGATAGAAAAGAAAAAAGTAGACTGTACATTCACTAGATATACAAGCAATAATTCTGCCAATTTAGAAAATACAATTCCTAATATAAGACCAAAGAAAATGGAGAGAACAAAAGCATATGTATTTTCCATAAAAAGTATCATAGAAAGATTTTTCTTATCCATTCCTAAAATATTATAAAGACCAAGTTCTTTACTACGTGTACGCATAACAAATGAATTTGCATACAATAAAAATAATATACTAAGTACAGGAAGAATATTTTGAATAACTCCTATCACCTCAGCCACATACGAAGCGGTTACAATTTCTTTAGATATCGTCAAATAAGAAACAATATAAAACATCATAGCCATGACAGATCCCATCAATAAATACGGGATATATAACTGCTTATCTTTCGGATACCTTCTGTTGCCAATTTTGAATAGAAACTAAATTTCATTCAGAATCACCTCTATCCAAAATCTTTGCTCCTACAGTTATCATTGTCATTGTTTGAGAAATCAATTGATACATTTCTTGGTCTGTTCGATTAACTCTATAAATCTGATGGAATACTTCACCATCTTTTATAAATAATACTCTGGATGCACGACTGGCCGCTTTAACAGAGTGTGTGACCATCATAATTGTCTGACCGTTGCGATTGATATCTTGAAACAGTTCCAAAAGATCATCCGTTGCTTTGGAATCTAATGCACCTGTTGGTTCATCCGCTAGGATCAATTTTGGTGAAGTAATCAGTGCCCTAGCAACCGCTGCACGCTGTTTCTGTCCTCCTGAGACTTCATAAGGAAACTTCTTTAAGATTGACATAATTCCTAATTGAGACGCGATTGGTTTCAACTTATCCCACATGACATCATACTTTTCTCCTTTTAATACCAAAGGAAGATAGATATTATCTTCTAAAGTAAAGGTATCCAACAGATTAAATTCCTGAAATACAAATCCAAGATTATCACGACGGAACTGCGCTGCAGAAGATTCCTTTAAAGTTGAAAGATCTTTTCCGTCAAGCTGAACATTTCCTTCTGTTGGTAAATCTAAAGTAGCTAAAATGTTCAACAATGTTGTCTTACCAGAACCGGATTCCCCCATAATAGCAACATATTCACCCTTTTCAACCGTAAATGAAATGTGATGTAGTGCTTCTACTTTATATCCACCAAAACGTGATGTATATATTTTCTTAACTCTTTTGACTTCCAAAATACTCATATATCTTTCCTCCTTTGGTATGTCTGCCTATTTTTTACCAAAAAAGGAATCAATGCCTCTATTGGATAGGCTTACAGATTCCCCTATAAATCTTACATATATGTAAGAACATATTTAATCCATAATTATTTCTTTTTTGGATAGATCTATATTTACACAGGTTCCCTTACCAACTTCCGATTGAATCGAAAGTTCATGCTGCAACCGTTGACAAATTTCTGAACATAAATAAAGACCAATTCCAGATGCCTTTTCGTGTTCTCGCCCATTAAGCCCTGTATAACCTTTTTCAAAAATTCTTGGTAGATCTGCTTTCGAAATGCCAATCCCAGTATCTTGAATATGTAATACTTTATTAGAATCAAATGAAATTGAGATAGACCCGCTTTTGGTATACTTTAAAGCATTGGATAGAAGTTGTTCAATGACAAAACTCAACCATTTCTCATCAGTCAGTACTTCAGTATGAACAGGAGCATAGTTTAATTTAATCTTACGATCAATGAACTCATTTGAAAAATAGCGTATACTTTTACGTAATATTTTATCTAAATCATATTTTTGAAATACATAATCTGTCATATCCGATTGTAAACGTAAATATGTCATAACCATATTCGAATATTGTTCAATACGATTAAGATCTAATAATATCTTTCTAGAAAAAGGTGTATCTTCATTCTGTAAATGAAGACGCATGGAAGCTATTGGAGTTTTGATTTGATGCACCCATATCGTATAGTACTGTATCATATCATCATATTTTTTAGACGTATCTGACGTATTTCTTTGTACCTCGTCTACAATTTCGGAAAGAATAGATTGATAATCTTTTTGTATCTGATCTAACGCATCTGGTAATTTATTATCCTGTACATCTATTTTGGAATGAATCGTGAATAATTTCTTATGAATACTCTTATATTTCAAAAAATCAAAAAGTAAAAAAATAAGATTTCAAATAAACATATTAAAGATGGATAAAAGACACTTTCTAAGTCCAGGTGATAAAGACTAAATACAAGCAAAAATGTAATAAATAGTAATACAAACAAACCTAGCAGATATGACCGATCTTTTAAATAACTAAGAAAAATATCCATATTTATTCCTCAATAATATATCCAATTCCAAATTTTGTATGAATAAGATCCATTATGCCAATATCTTCTAAACGCTTACGTAATCGATTGATATTTACTGATAAAGTATTCTCATCAATAAAACAATCCGTCTGCCACAGTTCATCCATAATTTTTTTTCGACTCACTATCTTTCCTTTATTCCTTAATAACAAACATAAGATTCCATATTCATTTTTAGATAGCTCTAAGTGTTTCTCTTTATATGTAAGCGTATGGTCACCAGTGTTCAAAGTAATCCCTTGATGTACAATAATGGGAGCACTCTGTCCAAAATCATATGTTCTACGTAAAAGAGCTTGAATCTTTGCCATAAGAAGGCATTGATCAAAAGGTTTCGCAACAAAATCATCCGCTCCCATATTCATAGCCATAATCATATTCATATTTTCACTCGCGGAAGAGATAAATATAATGGGAACTTGCAAGATTTTTCGTATCTCCGCACACCTATGATATCCATCAAAAAAAGGCAAAGTAATATCTAAAAGAACAATATGAGGCATAAAGCTAGCAAACTCTTGTAAAACATTACGGAAATCATTTATGGCATTCACTTCTAAATTCCACATTTCAGCTTGTACACGGATAGCCTCTGAAATTCCTTTATCATCTTCTATAATTAATAAACGATACATGTTACTGTCCCCTAAAATTTGTAATCATTATACTTCAATATGCAAAATAAAAAAAAAGGCAAGATAATAAATCTCACCTTTTAAACTACTTTGCAAGTTCCTGTGCTCTAACTTCACGGATCAATGTAACTTTAATCTGACCTGGATATGTTAGCTCATTCTCAATCTTTTCACGAATATCATGTGCTGTCTTGACCATTGTAATATCATCAATCTGCTCTGGATTGACCATAATACGAATTTCACGACCCGCCTGAATAGCAAATGCTTTCTCAACACCTTTGAAGCTCATCGCAATCTTTTCAAGATTTTCAAGACGTTCAATATACCCTTCGATAGATTCATAACGAGCCCCTGGACGAGCAGCACTCAATGTATCTGCGGCAGCAACGAGAACAGCAATAATATCCTGTGGTTCTGTATCCCCATGATGTGCTTCAATCGAATTTACAACGATAGGATTTTCCCCATATTTACGTGCATATTTAGCGCCCAACTCAACATGGCTACCTTCCTGTTCAAAATCAACAGCCTTACCAATGTCATGTAAAAGACCTGCACGCTTTGCTAAAGTCTGATTCAATCCAAGTTCCGCTGCCATCATACCTGCCATTTCCGCCACTTCAACAGAATGTTCAAGACCATTCTGACCATAGCTATAACGGAAACGCAATCTACCAACCATCTTGACAAGCTCTTTGCTCATACGTCCAATACCGAGCTTAAAAATAGTATCATTACCGATACGGAAGATTGTTTCATCGAGATCACGCTTAACTTTTTCAACAACTTCTTCAATTCTACCTGGTTGAATACGGCCATCCTTTAACAGAATCTCTAAAGACTGTCTAGCAATCTCACGACGAATTGGATCAAAACAAGAGATTGTAATAACATCAGGTGTATCATCAATAATCAAATCAACACCTGTTGCCTGTTCGATTGACTTAATATTTCGACCTTCACGACCAATAATACGTCCCTTCATATCTTCGCTTGGAAGAGTGACAGTAGAAACAGTTCTTTCAATTGTTTCATCCTGAGAATAACGCTGAATCGCAAGAGAGATGATATTTCTAGCTTCATCCATTGCTTTTGTTTCAGCTTCTTCCTGTTGTTCGCGTAAATAAGTAGCGATTTCTTTCTCGGATTTCTTTTCCACAGCTGCCATCAGTTCTGCTTTTGCATCTTCCTGACTTAATTTAGCTGCTTCTTCAAGGACTACCATCTGCTGATCAATCTTCTTCTGCAGATCGTCTTCCATTTTACTGAGATTTGCAAGTTTGTTATCTGCGGCTTTCTCTTTATCCGTGACTTTCTTTTCCTGAACAGATAAATTCTGTTCACGGAAATTAAGACTGTCTTCACGGCGGAGAAGCTTATTCTCTGTCTGCTGAACCTTTGCTCTCTGGTCCTTCAATTTTTTTTCAGCTTGCAGCTTCATTTCATATACTTGCTGCTTACCGTCAAGATTAGCCTGGCGGACTATCGTTTCCGCCTTAGAATTTGCTTCATCAATAATGTATTTAGATCTTGTCTGATTACGGTCCAACCCGTTTTTCCCAAGAATCCACATGATGAAGATTCCAACAATAATACCCACAATCCCAGCAATAACGGAAACTAAAGTGTTATTCATATTTTTCCTCCATAATTGCTGTTTAGGAATTACTCCCATAAAAGATTATACGATTTTACATACTTTTTCACAATAGCACGGAAAACGCTTACGTAAAAATAATTTCTTAACCTCTTTTTTATAAAAACCAGTATAAAAGTCCGCAAAGAACACCGGCTATATAACCAACAAATACATCAGAAGGATAGTGTATTCCCCCTACTATCCGAATCAATCCTTCTAACATTGAAATTGCCAACAGCACTACCCCAAATACCGAGAAAAAATATAGTACTGTCATTGAAATCATAACAGAAGAAAAAACATGTCTGCTTGGCATTGAATTTCCTTTTGTATCTTTTGAAATCAGCGGATTTTCGATGCATGTTTCATAAGGCCTTTTACGATTAATTAGCTTACGTATTAGACTAACAACAACAAAAGACAATGCTGGTATCAAAATACACTTAAGTACCATAGAACGATTCACAAAAAAAACATAAATCAAAAAAACCGGATATAAAATATAATAAAAAAAAGTGAATAGGACATTTGCCTGTTTTAATATTGTTAAAGCGAGCGGCAATTTACGATACGGTGCTGAAATCATTGTATAAAATCTCTTATAGAACGTTTCCATGCCTTATATTTTATCATAATCCCACATATTTTCAGCAATGAAAAAACAGAGTGTCTACTCTGCTTTTGTGTTTTCGGAAGAGGAACCATCTGTCTCTTCTGGTTTCGGAAAAATCGCTTCCTTCACTTGTTGTGTTATTTTTTCATCAAATTCTGGGTGGCTCTTCATATATTCACGAACCGAATTGATACCCTGTCCAATTTTTTCACCTTGATAGGAGAACCATGCACCAGATTTATCAATAATATCATTATCTACAGCCAAATTAATCACTTCATCGGTATGAGAAATACCTTCCCCATAGATAATATTTACAACTGCTGTACGGAATGGAGGAGCAACTTTATTTTTAACAACTTTGATCTTTGTGACATTACCATAAGGATCTGCACCGTTCTTGAGTGTTTCTCCCTTACGAACATCTAAGCGGACCGAAGCATAAAATTTAAGGGCTCTTCCACCAGGTGTTGTTTCTGGACTTCCGAACATAACACCTACTTTTTCACGTAACTGATTGATAAAAATAGCAGTTGTAGAAGAATGATTCATGACACCCGCAAGCTTACGCATTGCCTTAGACATCAATCTAGCTTGAAGACCGACAGAAGAGTCTCCCATTTCCCCATCTAATTCTGCTTGTGGTACAAGCGCAGCAACAGAATCTACGACTATCAAATCAATTGCACCACTCTTAACAAGCACCTCACAGATATCTAAAGCCTGTTCCCCAGAATCCGGCTGAGATAAAATTAATTCATCAATATCAACACCTAAATTTTTAGCATAAACAGGATCAATTGCATTTTCTGCATCAATAAATGCACATCTACCACCCTGCTTCTGACATTCTGCAATCGCATGAAGTGCTAATGTTGTTTTACCAGAAGATTCTGGACCATAGATTTCAATAATTCTTCCCTTTGGGTAACCGCCAATTCCAAGTGCAAGATCAAGTGCTAAAGATCCGGATGGAATCGCATCGATAGAAACTTCTGCGCGGTCTCCAAGCTTCATAATAGAGCCCTTTCCGTACTCTTTTTCTATCGCTTTTAATGCTTCATTTAAAAGTTCATCTTTCTTTTCATCTGAAAGAACAGTTGTTTTTTCTTTTGCCATCTTCGACCTCCTGATAACTTATTAACGGAAAATTAAATCCTTCTAAAATTTCATTTAGATTCGAAGATATCTTCTTTCAACTGTGTGAAATACTGGCATCCAGAAACAAAGGATACAAATGCAGACAACCAAAGCATAATATCTGCTACTGGGAAACGCAGTAATTCAAATGGTAAATTGTTCAGAAGAATCAGAGCAACTGTAACCATCTGGAAGACCGTCTTCAATTTTCCCATCATCTGTGCAGCAACAACTTTACCATTATTTGCTGCAATCATACGGCATCCATCGACAACAATATCACGTGCAATCATAACAATTACAGGAACTACAGGAATGATACCCTTTGATACAAACAAAAGAAACATTGTAGTTGTGAGAAGTTTATCTGCAATCGGATCCGCAAACTTACCGAAAGTTGTAATCATATTTCTACTTCTAGCAATGTGGCCATCAATAGCATCTGTAATAGCCGCAACGCAATAGATAACGAGTGCAATTAAATTTATCGAAGATAAAGAAATTCCTCCGATATTAAATTCGTATGGTGTAATTCCAACAGCCGAATATGGAAATAAATAGACCAAAATAATGACCGGAATCAATACAATACGAAAGATAGTCAAACGATTAGGTAAATTCATAAATAGTTTCCTCCAACCTTTTCCAGTATAACATATTGAGCGAATAAAAAAGAGAAGAGCTTGCGCTCTTCTCTCGCACAATCATAAGCCATGTTCTGTTCTTCCAATGGAAGCAGCAGCCATTTATCTGTGCCTTTCAGCACCTGCATTACGCTTCATTTTGCCTTCTGCAGTTCCCCTACCAAATTTGGGTTTCTCGCTTGCGGGGTTTATCTCGTTCCACCTTCTATGTTTCCAAAGAAGCTTCGTCACTGTGACACCTTAAGGGCATTGACCATGGATAAATCTTTAGGTTTCTGCTCCGCCGTCACCAAAATGGTGCCTGGCCTTATTGATTGGACCAGCACAAACACTACGTTCATCGCAGAACGTGCGAGCATGGACTTTCCTCTGATTAAAACCAGCGGCTGCTTCATGTGCGAATATTTTTATACTACCGTTTTCCGTTTTCGTCAAACACCTTTTGTTCTAAACGAGACAAACGTTTCAGTATATCAATATTTCCTGTTGCAGAAAGAATAGGGTCTGCATCTGCTTGTGCACGTGCTTTTCCTTCTACTTCAATCAGTTTTGCACGCAGGGATGCATTCGTACGTTCCAAATCCTGGATTCGGTTTTTGCTTTCTGCCAGCATATCCTGATATGTCTGATAATCTTCAATCACTTGATCAAGAAGATGATCGACCTGATCCGGATTATACCCTTTAAAATCAATATCAAATTCTTTATCAACGATTGTCTGTGGATCAAGATTTAGTTTAACAGCCATAATATCCCCTTCCCTAGTAAAATTTATTATCTCATTCACAAGTATAAAATACAACAAGACTTCCTATATTATGTGAACAAATGTATAATGTTTACGGTGATCTGTCTTATGGTAAATTACCCAAATGGAAAAAGAAACAACTGGTCTAGATCTGCTTCTTCTGCTGCTGATCGCGGTATGCATTTGGAGCATGACATTAATAAAACCAATCAATGTTATCTTGCAGAAGATAGTGCGGTCATACATAAAAAGCCTACTCCTGTACAGATAGTTAAAGTAGACTACCCACGAAGAAGTTCTGCAAAAATAACAGAAGCATACTTCAAGATTCCTTCTACAACAGATTATAATGGAATCTATCGCGGGAAATATCTAGATTTTGAAGCAAAAGAATGTGCATCAACTACCTCTTTTCCTTTAAAATCAATTCATGAGCATCAGATAAAACATCTTGAAGCTGTTTTACGACATGGTGCCATCGCCTTTCTCATTATCAGATTTACAACCCTTCATGCATGTTATTTCATTCCCGCTGAAAAAGTTGTTCGATTTTATCGTAAAGAAGAAAGACGTTCAATCCCAAGAGACTGGTTCTCTCAAAATGGATATTTAATTCCATCTAGCTACCTTAAACCTGTTGATTATTTAAAGGTTGTAGATATTTTGTATTTTAAAAAGGAGGCATAACCTCAATGAATGGTAAAAAGCAGAAAAAAAAGAACAGCAGAATCACAACAAAACCTGCCTATGGAAAGAAAAAATTCCATGGGTTCCGATTCGCCACTTTACTTCTAGCAATTGCAGTCGGATTTGAACTTGTATTTGGAACCGTTGCTCTTGTTGGAATCAATGTTATGTTAGACGGTGAGCCAAAAATTAATTTAGACGATTTCAATGCAAATCAGTCAACTCTAATTTTCGACAGAGATGGCAATCAGATTGCGGACGTAGGTGCTCAACTCCGTGAAAATATCACATATGATGATCTTCCAGAAGCTATGGTCGATGCATTCTTGTCCATTGAAGACTCTCGATTCTTTACGCATAACGGATTTGACGTCCCACGTTTCTTAAAATCTATTGTAGATACTGTATTACATGGTAATTTAAGTGGTGGCTCTACCTTTACAATGCAGCTCGTCAAATTAACTTATTTTCAAAATGATGATACAGGTGTTTCTAAAACCAGAAATATCCAATATAAAATTCAGCAAATTGACCTTGCCATTAAATTAGAAAAGCAAATCAGTAAAAAGCAAATCTTTGAAATGTATCTAAATAAGATGAACTTTGGTGGTATTGGCAATATTCGTGGCGTTCAAAAAGCAGCTCAACAGTATTTCGGAAAGAATGTCAGTGATTTAAACCTATCAGAATGTGCTTTACTTGCTGGAGTTATTAACTCCCCTTATTACTATGATCCGCATAATTACCTAGACCATGCTACTGATCGTCGTAATACAGTTCTGAATTTGATGAAACGTCATGGCTATATTACAGATAAAGAATGTGAACTTGCTAAGAGTATCCGTGTTGAAGATCTTCTGATTGATGCAACAACTACTCTTGATACAAATGGATATCAATATCAAGCATATATCGATGAGGCTTTAAAAGAAGCAGCGGATTTAACAGGACAGGATCCATTAACCGTTTCAATGGAAATTTATACAGCTATGAATCCAAATGTCCAAACCGAAGTAGAAAAGATTGAAGCTGGTGAAAATCCAAATGTTAAATTTACGGATGACTTAATGGAAATGGGTACCATCACAATGAACAACCAAACAGGCGAAATTATCGCTATTGGTGGCGGTAGAAATTATGCTGCTGGTGGTTCTATGCTATTAAATCATGCTACAGAGCAATATAAACAGCCTGGCTCTATCGTTAAACCTTTCCTCGATTATGCTCCAACATTCGATTATTTGGGATGGTCTACAGCGCATGAATTAGACGACCACGAAATTACATATGGCAACTGGACATATTCCAATGCTGGTGGTAAATATTATGGAATTGTCGATTTAGGTTATGCGACAGTCATGTCTTTAAATACTCCTGCAATTCAAGCAATGCAGAGAGTAATTGATAAAAAAGGACTCGACTGGTATAAAGGATATATGAAGAGTTTGGGATTTGCGCCAAGCGTTGTAGATCTTATGGATATCTCTTATTCAATCGGTGGTAATAATTTTACATGTACTGTTAAACAGATGGCTGGTGCACATGCTACAGAAATGAATGGAGGTAATTACATTCCTCCTCATACAATTACAAAGATTGTATTCCGTAATGGCTCACAAGAAGACCTTATTCCAAACTATACACCAACTCAGGTCATGTCAGATGCTGCCGCTTATATGACAAGTGATTTGATGTATCAAGCAGTACATACAAATGTTCAGAACTATTTACCAATTTTACAAAGAAACTATGCAACATATGGTAAAACAGGTACTACAGACTGGGGTACAGATGGTGTAGCTTATGGTATTCCAAAGGGAGCTATGAAAGATAAATGGATGGTCACGAACGATACAATGTATACAACTGTTGTTTGGGTAGGCTGGGAAAAAGCCGTTGCTAACGCTGGTACATACTTCTCTCAACAGAAAGCATGGGCAAACGTTCCAGGTCATATCTCAAGTGAAATCTTAGATGCTGTCCATAGCGATGGCAGTGTTCCAGAAACATTAGCACAGCCTGAAAGCGTCAAGAAAGTCCAGTTCGTCAAAGGATCTTGGCCATATCTTGCTTTACCAGCTAATTTCCCTCAGAATCTGATTGCAACAGGTTATATTAAAGCAGACAGCGCTAAGCTAAAAGATTTTGCTGTAGATATGCCTGCTCTAGAAAATCTATCTAGTTTCAACGCAAGTTGGAACAGTGATAACACAATCCACTTCGATTGGGCACAGTATCCTGTTTTACAAAATGAAGACAGTAACCCTAACCATGGCAATCATGACAAAGACAACATGAACTTCTTCAATCCACAGAGTATGGCAGGTACAGTTAAATATAAAGCTCGAGTAACACAAGAAGGTATCACATTAGGTGAAGTATCAAGTGATACAAATATCCTTGATCAATTCGTTGATGGTGTTGATTGGGATTCTGACATTCAGGTCTGTGGTTATTATTCCTATGAAAATACTGGTGATGTTTCTAACGAAATGTGTGTAGCATTTCACTCTCCCAAAGCGCCCGAAACGCAAATTCCTGATTCAGAGACCGAAAACAATCCAGATAACGAAAATAATACAGAACAAAATCAAGAGCCTAATGAATAAGTATTAAAATAAGAAAACCAGATTGTTTATAACTATCTGGTTTTCTTTTATTTATAACATCCATTATGCTTTATTTTGATGATAATATTCTCTACAATGCTCCTTGAACGGACATTTATCACATTCAGGATTCCGAGAATGGCATAAGTAACGTCCAAAGAATATCATCTGATGATGACATTTTATCCATTTTTCTTTTGGGATTTTTCGTTTTAATTTTTTCTCTATATCTTCTGGTGTATCTTTTTCGTATGCTAAATATAGTCTTTTTGAAACACGCGAAACATGTGTATCCACAGCTAAAGCAGGAATGCCAAAACATTCTGACTGTATTACATTTGCACATTTCCTTCCAACACCAGGTAATGTAACTAATTCATCAATCGTCTTTGGAATTTCTCCATTAAAATTTTCTACTACACCTTTTGCAAAACCTTTGATACTCTTTGCTTTATTACGATACAATCCTAAAGATGCAATATAAGTTTCAATATCCTTAAGATTTCCATCCGAAAGAGACTGTACCGTTGGATAGCGTTCAAATAGAGCAGGTGTCACACGATTAACAGAAGCATCCGTTGTCTGTGCAGATAATATAACAGCTACAGCCATCTCATATGCATTTCTATGGTTTAACTCACAGCAAGCATTTGGAAATAATTTTTGCAGTTCATCTAGAATTTCATCTGCTTTTAAATGTTTCATCATCTTTTCCCTTCTCGGATCATTTGTGCTGTATATCCTTTTGCTTTCCATGTCGTTAAAATGGAATCAATATAAGCAAGATTAAGATGATGATACATACTTGCTTCACGTAATGCATAAATAATTAATTCTTTATCTGTAGTTCTATTCCATTCACTAATTTTAGCCATTTCTTTTTGAGATAACTGATGACCAAGTTCTGTTTCAAACAGATCAAACAAAGAAGAATCTAATACTCTTTCATTCTTCGCTACATCCGTCTCAAAAAGACCGTTTAAGAGAAAACGTACAGAACGATTCGAAGCACGTATCTCTAAATATTTTTTTGCACATAAAAGAGAGATTGTTTCATTGGTTTCTTCCATAGTCAGACCTGATTTTTTCTGTAGATCTTCAATCGTAATATTAATATGATTCTCATTCATAAAATCAATTAAAAGAACAAGAACCGTTTCTTTCGCACTCATTCCTAACAACTCTAAATGATCCAATATCCAATCACGACGATTCACAAACTTTTCTTCATACCATTTCATAAATATAAAACCTCAAGCTTATACATTATATTGAGAAGAGTCTTTCAGTTCAATCTCTGTAATCTTTTTTCCAAATCTATCCTTGATTGAATTCGTTTCTCTGCTTTGCTAAAATATGATATATGTTAAAAAAGATAGTTTTCTCATTTTTGTGTTTGTTAATGATATATAGTACTGGTATTGTGGCCTATCGATTCTTTGAACCTCAAGCCGACTATACACATCAAAATAAAGATTCTTATATCAGTTATGCTTCTCTACATGACTATATTATTGCAACTGGAGAATCTTCGATTCATTATTTATTCTTCTTTTCTGGATATAGTAAAGATAGTCTTTATGTTCAAACCACTGTTCTAAACGATGTTGAACAAACAACAGGTCTTGATTTAGATACCTTAATTGAAACCGTTGACCTTTCCGAATTGAATCCTGAAGATATTCCTTTGACTCTTGCAAATGATTGGGGACTATCTAATTTTCCAGCTTTTGTCGCTGTTACGGTCGAAGATAGTAAAATCAAAGTATTAAATAAATTGGAATGGACAGATGATAATCCTATTAATAAGTCTTCATTAGAAAATTGGTTATCTGAAAATGAACTTTACAACAATGGTAAATTCAGACGTAAATCCAATCATAAATAAAAAATGCTATTAAATTCATTTTAGAATCTAATAACATTTTTTATTTTGTATATACATTATTCCTGATTGGGAATATCTGGTACATAAGTATATTGAGGCTGATCGGCCCATAAAGCTTCTAAGCGATATAAAGACCTTGTTTCTTCTGTAAAGATATGAACTGTAACTTCATTCAAATCAAGAAGAACCCATGTACTATCTTTCTCACCCTCACGGATGCGTACTGGATAACCATTCTTTTCTGCTTCCTGTTCGCAGAACTCTGCTAACGACATAGCATGGCGTACATTTCTAGCTGTGCAGATTACGAAATAATCTGTATATGGATTTGCTGCACGCATATCAATTGTAACAATATTTTCAGCCTGCTTATCATCAAGTGTTTTTAATGCGATATCTAATAATTCAGACATTCTTCCCCTCCTTTACCTGAATATAACGTTTGGAATCTTTTAAAATATAGAAAGAAGCTTCTTTTAAATTTTTTTTCGCTAAATGCATTTGAATCGTTGTATCATAGCCACGATTCGGTTCAATCTTATCTGCTATATATAAAACTCTAGCATAATTCGATTTTCCATATCCTGTTGTATGATTCCAAATTGCATTTAGTATTTTGGAATCTGTAATTCCCATCTGATGTTTTAAAACAAATATAGCTGTTTTACTATGCCATATTTTCGGATCAAGAACAAGGTCCTTTCGATCCCATACAGAGAGAATCTTTTTTCCTTCTGCTTCGCTTAAAATCTTAGTTACATCATGCAACATTCCCATCTTATATGCTCTATTTACATCCAACGAATGCCATTTAGCAAGAAGAACAGCCGTATCCGCAACTCCTTGTGAATGAATTGCCCTTTTTGGCTTACACATTGCATCAACCGTTTGTTTTAAATAAATACCACTTTCAGCAATATATTTACGTAAACCTTTAGCCGCTTTAATATATTGCCCTTCTCGCACTTCTTTCTCCTCGTTTAAGAATTTCTTTAATTCCAAATCCGCAGAACCTTTATAAACTAGCTTCATATAACGGTATGGAGCAATGGCTTTTTGAACCATTTTGACTCTATCCTCATAAGAAATCAAAGATTCTTTTTTATTTACTTTAATATAGATAGAACGACATTGTTTCTTATAACGAATCTGTTTGATTTTTTCAAGTTCTGATTCCGTTATCGGATCAAATGTACCTTCTATAATCATGGTAATAAGATTTTTGGCTCTTTAGCCTGTTTGTATAAGATAATCGTACGTCCAATAATTTGTACAACTTCACTTTTTGTCAGCATTGCAAGATCAAAAGCCGTTTCTTGTAAATCTACTGGCCCTGTCTTTAAAACACTGATTTTGACTAATTCGCGTGCTTTAAGTGCATTTCCCACCTGTTCAGCGAGATTGTCACTTAGCCCATCTTTTCCAATCTGAAAGATTGCTTTATCTGTCTGAGCAAGAGATCTTAAATATCTTTTCTGTTTTCCATTTAACATATTAGAGCATAGCCTTTCTAAAGGTAACATGTACATCTTCTGGAACATAAACTGAAATAATAGACATTTTACCATGTACACAAATCCAGCCTAATCCATCGATGACAATATCCATTTTATCTTCTTCTTTTTTTGTTGTATACTTGCGGAATTTTTTGATATTTGGGATTGGCTTTAACATCTCACCAAAATGTTTCTGCCAAAGAGCATCCGCACTTGCAACTTTAGAGCGATGAATGGCAAGTTCATCTGACATATAGAATACAGCAGATGCCTTTTCGCATCCAGCAAGATCCAAACGTGCAAGCCCCCCCAAAGCAAAAGATTGATCATCTTTTAACTGAAAGACAGTTGGTTTTAATTGTCTTTCCGGAATAATCGTACGTAGATTTTTCTCTTCTACTTCCATTAACATAGAATTTGATATTTCAATACCAGGTGTATCAATATATGTCTGACCATTGATTTTAATCTCATTAAAATCTAATGTTGTACCAGGATAACGAGACATTGTAAGATCATTACTGCCTAATAAACGATTTAATAACGTACTCTTACCAGCATTTGCCTTCCCCATTACAACAGCAGGTCTACCATTTGCATATTCATCAATTGCTTCTTTTACTTCTACTGTTCCTTCCTCATCTTTGTTTGATGTAAGAACTAAAGAACGGATTGTGATTCCTTGTTCTTTTAAACGCGTAAATACAAAGCGTGCAGTTTTATCTGGTGTCAATGTATCCGGAAGAAGGTCACGTTTCGTAGCAACCATAATAATATCTTTACCAAAGAATAACCGATTGAGCCCTGTAATCATAGACGATTCAAAATCATATAGATCCACAACCCATACGATCAATGCATCCATACCTGCAATCTGTTTAACAACTTGATCTGGATCGATACCTTTGCGCATTGAAACAGTTAAATCATCATAATGAATCAAACGGAAACATCTTTTACAATATTTACTACCTTCTTTTGGTGTATAACCTGGTGCATTCAGATCTTTTGTTTGTAAAGTTGCACCACAACCAAGACATTTTGTCATAATTTATTCCTCATCAAATAAAGAAATCTTTTCGATATCTTCATGTACAGTATCTTCTGCATCAACAGGTCTTTGCATAACCCGACACTCTTCAATCTGTTTCTGCAATTCCCAAGACGATTCTAACTCTACCATCTCTGTAAAGCCAGCTTCTCTTTGTTTATAAGAAACATCTGTAGCTTTAATTTCATGTTGTTTTGAATCTATCATAATTATAGATTCCCCAATCTGAATTGGACGAACATATTTTACAAATGTTGGATTCTTTTTGGTCTTACGGCAAACAATGACTCCTTTCGAAGGTCTCTTTGCTTCCGGAATTTCTTTTAGATAGATTCTCTTAACAGATCCCATTTCAGAAACATACATTAATGCCGTTGTATCCTCGTTAACAGCACATGCATAAGCAACACAATCCTCCTCTGCACAGTTCATTGCCTTAACGCCCTTAGATTTAACGCCTGTAGATGGAATCTGTTCGACTGAGAAGCGATATGTAAATCCTTGACGGCTAACAATTACAATTTGATCATTTTCATAAACACAGAAAGCAGTAATTAACTTCTGTCCACTTGGAATCGACATTGCTGTCATTACTTTTGAATTTCGTTCTACTTTCCAGCTTGAAACGGGTGTCTTTTTAATCTGGCCATTCGAGCTGACTGTAACAAACCAGGCGTAGGATTCCATGTCACGCACTAAAATGGCATTAACAATCTTATCATCTCCATCAATACGCACTATCTTATTTAAGTGTGTACCAATGTCTTTCCATTTTCCTTCTTCAATCTGCCATACTGGAATACATGCATAATTTCCCTTCGAAGTGAAGAGTAATAAAGTATCTAATGTATTCATTTCACGGACACCGATCAATGTATCACCATTCTTAATTCCAGTTGCAGAATCGGAAGAGGCATTATAAGAACGCATGGAAACACGTTTTAAATAACCGTCTTTCGAAATAGTCACCATGACTTGTTCAGGAACGACCATCTGAGAACGATCAATAACAATCTCCTGCACTTCCTCTTCAATTGCAGTACGTCGTGGGTCACCAAATTCTTTTTTGACATTTCGCAGTTCACGAATCATAACCGACTTTAAGATATTATCATCTTCAATAATAGATTTTGTTTCTTCAATATCATTCACTAACTGCGCAAATTCATCACGCAATATTTTAATATCTGTATTCGATAAGCGATATAAGCGCATTGATACGATTGCTTCCGCCTGTGATTCATCAAAACCAAATGCTTCAATCAAATTCTTTTTCGAATCTGCTTTATCTTTGGAATTTCGAATAATATGGATAACTTCGTCCATAACCGATACGGCTTTCATTAAACCTTCAATAATATGGACTCTTGTTTCCATTTTATGAAGTTCATAACGAGAACGACGTAATACAACTTCTCGACGAAATGCAATAAAAGAATCTAAAAGACCAATGAGTCCAACCTGAACAGGACATCGATCTATAATGGTTACGTTGTTATAGTTGTAATAAATCTGTAAGTCGGTATTCTTATAGAAATAGTTTAAAATCAGATTTGCATCGACATCTTTTTTGACATCGACAACGATACGCATACCATTACGGTCCGATTCATCACGAACATCTAAAATACCATCAACATCCTTGCTCAGACGTATCTCGTCCATCTTTTTAACAAGATTGCCTTTTACAACTTCGTAAGGAATTTCTGTAATGATAATCTGTTGTACTGTATGTGTTTGTTCAATCTCACATTTTGCACGTACTACAATTCTGCCTTTACCTGTCGCAAAAGCATCTCTTATTCCTTTTCTACCTTGTACAACACCACCAGTTGGGAAATCTGGACCTTTAATAATCTCCATCAGATCATCTAAAGAACATTCTGGATGATTGATACGATAAATTGTCGCATCAACTGTTTCCCCTAAATTATGCGGTGGCATATTTGTAGCATATCCAGCCGCAATTCCGGTTGCACCATTGACAAGCATTACTGGAAATGGAACCGGAAGAACAGTCGGTTCATTTTCTGTATCATCAAAGTTCGGAGCCATTTCTACAGTATCTTTATCGAGATCATCTTCCATAACTTCCGTAACTTTTGCAAGACGTGCTTCTGTATATCGCATCGCAGCAGCTGGATCATCATCGATTGAACCATTATTGCCATGGATATCGATTAAAGGAAGTCTCACTTTCCAATCTTGAGACATACGGATCATTGCATCATAAACTGATATATCACCATGTGGATGATAATTACCAATGACAAGACCGACTGTCTTCGCACTTTTTCTATATGCATGATCATAAGTATTTCCATCATGATACATTGCATATAAAATACGTCTTTGAACAGGTTTCAAACCATCTCGCGCATCTGGAAGAGCACGTTCTTGAATAATATACTTGGCATATCTTCCAAATCCTTGTCCCATAATATCTTCAAGAAGTTCTGGAATATATTTTGTATGATCTTCAACGATATTCTTCTTGGCCACTATTTATCCTCCAGTTTGTAATCATCTTCTAATGTGAATGAGATATTCTCTTCGATCCATTTTCTTCGTCTATCGGCTTTATCTCCCATCAGAGTTGCGACACGTTTTTCAGCTTTCATACCATCTTCAATACCAACTCGGATCAATGTCCGGTGGGCAGGATCCATGGTTGTTTCCCAAAGTTGAGAAGCATTCATTTCACCAAGACCTTTGTAACGCTGAATATCACATTTTCCAAGTTTGTTCTTAAGAACGCTCAATTCATCTGTTGTATAACAATACTCTAATGTTTTTCCTTTTGTTACACGGAACAATGGTGGAAGCGCAATATAAATCATTCCTTGTTCAATCATTGGACGCATATAACGATAGAAAAAAGTCAGTAATAAAATCTGAATATGTGATCCATCATCATCCGCATCGGTCATAATAATAACTTTGCCATAATTCGATTCTTTATATTCAAAATCAGGACCGATTCCTGCACCAATTGTATAAATCAGTGTATTTAACTCTTCATTTTTCTCAATATCTGCTAAGGAACATTTTTCCGTATTCAACACTTTACCACGTAAAGGTAAAATAGCCTGATATACAGAATCTCTCCCCTGCTTTGCTGAACCGCCGGCAGATTCCCCCTCGACTAAGAAGAGTTCTTTTATACGCGCATCTTTCGTACGTGCGGGAGCTAGCTTTCCGGATAGCACCTTTTCTCCACGTCCTACCTTTTTACCTCGTCTTGCTTCCTCACGTGCCTTTCGTGCGGCTTGACGCGCTAGCATTGCCTTCTGCATTTTACGAATAAGCATTTCAGACTGCGTTTTATTTTCTTCAAGCCAATAGGCTAATTTTTCAGATACAACAGATTCTACAGCCGGTTTGGCTTGCGGGGTTCCTAACTTACCCTTTGTCTGACCTTCAAACTGTAATATTTCTTCAGGAACTGAAACAGATAAGATTGTAGTCAGTCCTTCACGAACATCAGATCCTTCTAAGTTTTTATCTTTTTCTTTTAAAATGCCATATTTACGTGCATAGTCATTAACTGCTTTCGTAAATGCTCCCTTAAACCCCATTTCATGTGTACCACCATCCGGCGTACGAACTAAGTTAACAAAAGAATATGTATTTTCTTGATAATCGTCTGTATACTGAAAAGCAACTTGAACATGAATATCTAAGGCATCTCCTTCAAATTTGATAGGCTCCATTAGTGGAGTACGATCTTCATTCAAATAATTTACAAACGAAGTCATACCATCTTCATATAGAAACTCTTCCTGAAGTTGTTTCTTACCACGTTTATCAATAACAACAAAATCAATACCACTTAAAAGAAATGCTTCTTCTCTCGCTCTTTCACATACTATGTCATATTTAAATTCCGTTGTTTGAAAAATGGTAGGATCTGGTTTAAAGCGTACCGTCGATCCTGTTTTATTTGTTTTCCCAAGGTGCTGCAATTTTCCTACAACTGATCCGCCCTTCGAAAATTCCATTCTCACATGCTCACCATCATGGCATACATCGATTGTTAGCCATTCACTTAATGCATTTACAACAGAAGCACCTACACCATGCAAACCACCTGCTGTCTTATATGCATTCTGTGAAGAGAATTTACCACCAGCATGAAGAACTGTAAAAATAACTTCCAGTGTATTTTTTCCAGAAGCATGCATACCAATTGGCATACCACGACCTTCATCCGCGACCGTTACACTGCCATCTGCTTCTAGAGTTATCGTAATTTTCTTACCGAAACCGTTCAAAGCTTCATCCACTGCATTATCTGTAATTTCCCAGATAAGATGATGAAGACCATGTGAATCCGTGGAGCCAATATACATACCTGGTCTTTTACGGACCGGTTCTAGACCTTCTAAAATCTGAATACTACTATCATCGTATTTATTAACCATTCAATCCTCCTTAAGCCGCTCTATTATAACAGATGTAACAAAAAACATTGTCTACAATGGAAAGAAAACCGGTCTTACCGGTTCGTTCTTGTCAATTTGTCCATAATGCTATATAATTGTTCTTTCTCTTCTTGCGTCAGAACATCAAATACTTCATCTAAGTAATGAATAAAAACTTCATGAATTATCGCAGCTCTTGCTTTTCCTGCTTCCGTCAAGAAAATGATGATACCACGTTTATCTTCTGGATCTTGCTTTCTTTCTATGAAACCATCACACTCTAATTTATGTAATAATTCCGATAAAGTAGAAGGATTGATATGCATCGCTTCCATGATTGATTTCGGATGTGCTCCATCAGATTCGCATCTACCAACAATACATAAAATAATTTCACGACGAATATGAATATCAAAATCTTGCTTCGAGCACTCACATACATCATTAATTAAATTATTATGATGACTTGCCATGATTTTACGAAATTGGCGTAACTTTTCAAAGATATCTTGATTCGTGACCATTATATTTCCTTTCTACCCTAATGAATATATCATACTGAATTCATTTTCTTCGTATTATACATAAAAAAATTAATATTACGTGAACTTTTCAAAATGTTCACATGAGTAATGTAACCAAATAACACGGGAGTTTAGGAGTTGTAAAAAATATCGAATTTAAGATCGTGGCTTAT
>CAUWDF010000003.1:0-35865 GCA_963557245.1 uncultured Bulleidia sp. | reverse complement strand
AACGAAATTATAAACTCACATTAGATGTTGCACTTAATTTGACAAATTACTTTTACATAAATGGGGAAGAAAAGGACTCCTATCGTCCCGAAGGAATCTATCTACGAACATATTGTATTGGTAGTTGGGAACAGTTACCTGAGATATATCAAATACTCTTAGATTATTGTAAGGCACAACATTTGGAACCGATTGGTTATGCTTATGAAGAAGGTTTGAATGAACTTGCTGTTCCAAGTGAAGATACCTATGTGACGCAGATACTAGTAAGAGTAGTACCACAAGATTAATTTGGATTCCATACAATCCTTATCGAGATTTAACGCTTGCTTTTTACAATAAGAACGAGGTGAAAATATGCGTTGGATTATCAGTGGTATATGCTTACTTGTCGGTCTTGGAACGGTATTCGTAGGATGGCATCTATGGAAAGAAAGAAGGGTGTGGAAAAATGCGGAACGTGTGCGTGCGGAAATCCTTTCTCTTCCGATTTCAATCAATTTTGAAAGTACAATGGTTGTTGAAGTGAATTATGTTTTTTAGTTACATGGGCAAGAACATACAATTGTACAGAGAGTTGATCGTGTGGAAGATCTTCCAGAATGTTCTGGAGTGATTGTTCCAGCAAGATATGATGTCGCAAAAAAGAAATTGATAGAAGAAAAAAATCTGTCGTTCTCTTTTCTTTTCTATATGGTATTAGGAATGATTGGAATGAGTGTCGGTATTCTAATTATGATTGGGGGAGAAAGTTTCTGGACAAATGTATCGAATTTTGAATTTAATAAAGGAACAAGTCTTGGCAAAATCTATTCAATTTTATTTGGGATGGGTATCATTACAATTGGGATTGCTGTTGGAGAGCGTTTCCGGAAAGTATCTGTGAAAGTAATCCGTTATCATTTTGCATTTTTACATCCGAATAAGGAACCATTAATTGCAAAATGTGTGCAGAAGATTCGGCAAGAAAATCAGGAAGTTGGCACAACCTATTATCCTGTTCTAGCTTGTCAAGATGGTGAGAATAGCTATACATGGATTGTGGATGCGATGGAACAGGATCTATTTCAAGAAGAAAAGATGTATCCAATCTATCGGAATCGAAAGAATGGGACATTCTATATTCCAATGAATGGTAACTCTTTGTTCTATCGTTTTTTTGAGGTTTTAGAACATGGATTATTTATGGTTGGTTTCATGACTATCGTTTTGATTGGACTTGCATTCTGTTTTTAAAATCCATATAAAAGAGATATGAATAACAAACAACTGATATTAATTGTTGCCTATGCAAAGAACCGTGTCATTGGCAATCATGGAAAAATACCATGGCATATTCCAGGGGAACAGAAAAGGTTCAAGCAACTGACGCTAGGAAATACGGTGATTATGGGAAGGAAAACGTATGAGGAAATTGGACATCCTTTACCAGGTCGGAAGACCATTGTTCTTTCACAAACCAAAAACTTTACCAGTGAGAATTGTCAGACAGCAAAATCCTTACAAGAGGCGATTGCCTTAGCCCATACAGAAATCGTCTGTATTGCGGGAGGGGCAAAAGTCTATGCAGAAGCTCTACCGCTCGTGGAATGTCTTTATATTACGGAAATTGAACAAGAGTTTGTAGGAGACACATTCTTTCCACAATGGGATGAGAGTGCTTATACTTGTACAATGGATGCCTATAATGATGGTAGTATTCCATATACCTATAAGACATATACGAAAAATACATATTGACGCAAGGCTTTTCTAAGGCTATCCTTTATTTAGGATAGTAATTGCGTGAGCAAGCTAAACCTGTTTATGACTGATAAGGGCGGGATTCGTCTTTTTTAGCTGTAAACAGGTTTTTGTTTTTTATAGAAAAAGAGGGGAAAAGATGGTCATAGCACAGGTTCTGAATAATAACGTAGCGATAATCAAAGATGAAGACGGTGTGGAAAAGGTCGTCTGTGGGAAAGGAATTGCTTTTAAAAAGAAGCCAGGAGATGAAATCAATCCTGAGGCTATCAATAAAGTATTTGTGATTCAAGATAAAATACAAAATGAGCATTTCCGCCAATTGGTAGCGGAAATTCCAATTGAGCAGCTACAGTTGAGTTCGGATATCATTGAAATGATTAAATCGAAACTTGGTAAGAAATTAAATGATTCCATTTATATTACATTGAGCGATCATATCTATACAGCGATACAGAGATTTAATGAAGGAATTGTCATTCGTAACTCTATGTTATGGGATATCAAACGGTTCTACGAAACGGAATTTCAGCTCGGAGAAAAAGCTCTTGTTATGATCAAAGAGCGTATGAATGTAGAACTTCCGGAAGATGAAGCAGCGTCCATTGCCATTCATATTGTCAATGCTGAGATGGATGAGTCTTCTTTGGATCAGACGATGAAGATTACAAAAATTATGCAAGAAATTTCAAATATCGTAAAGTATTACTTTTCAATCGAATTTGATACGGATAACGTTTATTATTATCGTTTTATTACACATTTGAAGTTCTTTGCACAACGTCTTGTTCAAAATAAGACTTATGAAGATACCGATGGGGATCTTTTAGATATTGTAAAGATGAAATATGTCACAGCGTATAACTGTGTGGAAAAAATAGCAGAGTTCATACAAAAGAAATATGATTATACGCTTTCAGATGAAGAAAAGTTATATTTGACGATTCATGTGGAAAGAGTAGTCAGTAAAAATGGAAAATAGGTAACTACATCTTATATTAGGTGTTAGTATACGCGTTACGAACTACAGTTTTTGGATGGTAACATTAAGTTGGCTAAACCTTCACGTAGTAGAAGTACTTTATGGAGGTAAACAAATGGGTAAGTACACGCAACTCGCCAAAGACATTATTGAAAATGTCGGTGGCAAAGAGAACGTAGTCGGCGTTGTCCACTGCGTTACACGTCTTCGTTTTACATTGAAAGACGAATCACTCGCTAACGATGAAGTTCTTAAGAACATGGATGGAGTCGTTACTATCATGAAAGCAATTGGCCAGTATATGGTCGTCATTGGCGAACATGTTCCAGAAGTGTATGACGAAGTATGTCGTCAACTCGGTATGGAAAATACGAATGTTGCTAAACCACAGCCAGAAGAAAAGAAAAAGAGTTTATTAGACCGTACCCTTGGTGTCATTATGGGCGGTATGGGACCTACTTTAAACTTAATGTGTGCCTGCGGTATTATTAAAGGTCTTGTTGTCCTTTTAGGTTTTGCAGGTATAAGTCCTGATTCAGGTCTATACATGTTACTGAACGCAGCTGGTGACTGCTTTTTCTACTTCTTACCATTGATCTTAGGTCATAACTTAGCTAAGAAGTTCAACATCGATCCGTTCTTCGGCACGATTCTTGCGGCTGCGATGTGTTATCCAGCACTCCAGAATACCGATATTCATTTGTTCGGCATGACAATCAACACATCTTATGTATCCACATTCTTACCGATTCTGTTTGGTCTGCTCTTAGCAGCTCCGCTCTATAAGTGGCTCGATAAGAAGCTACCAGCTATGATTAAGGGATTTATGACACCATTATTGACCTTAGTTATTATTTTCCCACTGACATTCGTTGTCATTGGACCAGCTGCGAATCTTATTGGTAAAGGATTGAATTCTGCGTTGACATTTATCTTTGGTCTTTCCCCAATTCTGGCAGGTCTTTTGCTTGGTGGTCTTTGGCAGGTATTTGTCTTATTTGGTATTCATGGTGTACTGACAGTTGTTGCTTTTATGGATTTGTTACAGGGAAATCCAAGTCAGATCTTAGCTTTCTCTTATGGTGCATCCTTTGCGACATGTGGTGTCGTCTTATCCATTTTATTAAAGACAAAGTATCAGAAGCTTAAGGAACTTGCATTGCCATCTTTCATTTCTGCTATTTTTGGTGTTACAGAACCAGCAACTTATGGTATTACATTACCACGTAAGAAGATGTTTGCGCTTTGTTGTGTAGGTGGTGCAACAAGTGGACTTGTCGTTGCCCTATGCAATCTTTCAATGCATACATATGCAGGTATGGGTGTCATTGGTCTTTTAGGTTTCGTTGATGCAGCCAATCCAAATCTGCTCGGTATTGCACTCATGGCAATTGTTCCATTTGTTGTATCTTTAGGACTTGGCCTGATTGTTTATAAAGATTCTGATTATGCGGATGCCAATGCAGCAATCGGAATTGATTCCACAGCTTCAACAGCAGAGTCAAAGAAAGAAAAGACGCACACAGATACGATTGAACTTGCTATGCCAGTAGATGGTAAGGTGGATTCTTTAAAGAATTCCAAAGATGAAGCTTTCTCAAGTGAAGTACTCGGAAAAGGTTGTCTGTTATATCCAGAAGATGGACATTTATACGCACCTTGTGATGGCGTTGTACGTACTTTATTTCCAACGCATCATGCTATCGTAATTGCTGGTGACAATGGTTGTGAAGTACTTCTTCATGTTGGTATCAATACGGTATCTTTAGAAGGTCGTCACTTCGAAGCACATGTT
The DNA here is from genome assembly GCA_963557245.1 of uncultured Bulleidia sp. GTDB lineage: Bacteria > Bacillota_I > Bacilli_A > Erysipelotrichales > Erysipelotrichaceae > Bulleidia. Next base: position 31,345 of record CAUWDF010000003.1, on the reverse strand, counting down.
GAACAAGGTGCGAAAGTAAAGAGGGGACAGTTACTTCTTACTTTTGATCAAGAAAAAATTGAAGAAGAAGGGTATGCTTGTGAGATTCCAATGCTCGTCACAAATATGAATGATTATTTAGATGTATTAGAATTAGATCATGAATTCCATACACATGGGGATACAATTGTTCGAATTGTTCCTAAAAAAGCATAAAAAGTTTGTGATTGATATTTTCTTGTTTACAGGAACGTATTTGTGTTAATGATTTATACATTTTTGTAAGGTATAGTATAGAGGACAGGATATAATTACTGTCCTTTATATATAGAATTACACTTCTTAAAGGAGAAGAACGAAATGAAAATTTTTTACAAAAACGGTACGATTTTAACAATGAATGATGCGCAGAAAGAAGCGCAGGCATTATGGGTTGAAGATGGCAAAATTGGCGGCGTTGGTGCCGAAGATGAGATTATGAATGCATATGAGGAAGGCGATAAGATTGTTGATTTAGAAGGTAAAACAATGTTACCAGCATTTATCGATGCCCATTCTCACTTTGTTGGTGCAGCGAACTCTTTAAGACAATGCAACCTTTCCTCTGCAAAGAGCTTTGCGGATATCGTTTCACTATTAAAAGACTTTATTAAGAAAAATGCTATTCCAGAAGGTGATTGGGTCATCGGATGCAATTATGATCATAACTTCTTAGAGGAACAGCGACATCCAGATCGTTATGTATTAGATCAGGTAGGTAACTATCCTATTGTGATTGTTCACTCTTCCTCTCACATGGGTTGCGCTAACTCACTTGCTTTGAAAGCAATGGGCCTTGATGAACATGCAGAAGATGCTGCAACAGGCAAATATGGCAGAGTAGAAGGAACAGATATTCCAAATGGTTATATGGAAGAGTCTGTCTTCTTGGATTTTGAACAGAAGATTCCACCAGTTTCTTTTGAAGAACTTTTAAATCTGATTGTTCGCGTACAAGACTATTATGCAAGCTTTGGTATTGCAACAGTACAGGATGGTATGGTAGGTAAGCCATTGTTCCAATTATTGAATTATGCGGCCATGAACAATCTTTTAAAACTGGATGTAGTTGGTTTTGCAGATATTATGAATTCGCCAGAATTAATCGAGGAAAATCCACAATATAGAAATGTTTATTCGAATCATTTGAAGATGGGTGGCTTTAAGATTTTCTTAGATGGTTCTCCACAGGGTAAGACAGCTTGGATGAGCCAGCCATATGAAGGGGATAAAGAGTATTGTGGTTATCCAATGTTAAAAGATGAACAGCTTAATTACTATATTTCCCGTGCTTTGAAGGATGGACAGCAGTTGTTAGCGCATTGTAATGGGGATGCTGCATCGGAACAATATGTTACAGAATTTGAGAAAGCATCTGCTGCTCTGGATATGAAAGATTTACATAGACCCGTTATGGTCCATGCACAGACCGTTCGTAAAGATCAGTTAGAGCGTATGCAGAAGATGGGGATGATGCCTAGTTTCTTTGTCGATCATACCTATTACTGGGGAGATATTCATTTAAAGAACTTTGGTCCTGTAAGAGGTAGTCATATCTCACCTGTTAAGGATGCTCTGAATCTTGGCATGCGTTATACATTCCATCAGGATACACCTGTTATTGCGCCAAATATGATGCGTACGGTATCGAGTGCAGTCAATCGTATTTCGAAATCTGGTGTCGTTGTTGGTGCGGATGAGCGCATTGGTGTATGGGATGCATTAAAGGGAATTACCATTAACGCTGCATATCAGTATTTTGAAGAAAATGAAAAGGGTTCTATTGAGCCAGGTAAACATGCTGACTTTGTTATTCTTGGTGCGAACCCAATGACAACACCACATGAAGATCTCGCTTCGATTCCAGTATGTGAGACAATCAAAGACGGTGTCACAATTTATAAGAAAGCGTAAATATATGACAAATGATTTTTTGTGGGGAGGTGCGATTAGCGCTTCTCAAGCAGAAGGAAGATTTGGCCGTGCGCCAATTGCAAATGATTTTCGTTTGCCAAAAGGAACAACAGAAGGAGAACCTCTTTCGATTGTAGGCTCGGATTTTTTCCATCATTATAAAGAAGATATTGCAATGTTCGCAGAGATGGGATTTAAGTGTCTTCGTCTTTCTATTTCATGGGCAAGAATCTTCCCAGATAATGATACAGAGCCAAGTGAAGAAGGTCTGCAGTTTTATGATGATGTGTTTGATGAACTGTATAAATATGGTATTGAACCAGTTGTAACTTTATTACACTATGATATGCCATTCCGTCTTGCTCGCGAATATAATGGCTTTTTAAGTCGTTATGTAGTGGATTGCTTTACAAGATTTGTAGATGTTGTTACAAAGCGTTATGCGTCAAAAGTAAAATATTGGCTTACATTAAATGAAGTCAATACAATCCACTTCTCTTGTGCTATTTTAGGATGTCTTAAGAAAGATGTTACAGAAACAGATTATGCACAGATCATGTTCCATGCTTTGTATGCAAGTGCATGTTGTGTTAATCTGGTTAAGAAATACAATCCAGATGCTCAAGTTGGATGCATGGTCGGTTATACACCGAAGTATGCGAAGACATGTAATCCAGCGGATGTCTGGAAGACACGCAAAGAAGAGGAAGAAGATCTTGTCTATACAGATGTATGTGTAAATGGGGAATTCCCATATTATGCTATTCAGAAAGCAAAAGATAAGAATATTCTGATTGAATATCATCCAGAAGATTTGGATGTCTTAAAGAAAGGTACTGTCGACTTTATTTCTATCTCGTACTATATGAGTATGTGTATCAGTACAGCAAAAAATGAAGAAGTTAGTATCGGTAATATGTCTATGGGTGCGAAGAATCCATATTTGAATGTTACAGAGTGGGGATGGCAAGTTGATCCGCAGGGTCTTCGTATTGCCTTGAATCAATTATATGATCGTTATCATCTTCCTATTTTTATTGTTGAAAATGGCTTAGGCGCTGTGGATAAAGTAGAGGAAGATGGTACAGTACATGATCCGTATCGTGTAGAATATTTAAAAGAACATATTCGTGAGATCAAGTTGGCACAGAAAGATGGGGTTGATGTCATGGGATATACGATGTGGGGATGTATCGATCTTGTTAGTGGTAGCACGGTCCAGATGAGCAAGAGATATGGTTTCATCTATGTTGACCGGAATGATGATGGATCTGGTACTTTGAAGAGAATCCGTAAAGATTCCTTTTATTGGTATAAAGAAACGATAGCGAAAAATGGGGAGAATTGTCTTGAATAATCGTACAAAAGGTATTGTGTTAGCTGTCATAACAGCATGTATGTGGGGTATTATGGGATTATTTGTCCGTGGACTTACGGGCAATGGTTTCTCTAGCATGGAAATTTCATTTTTCCGATGCTTCATTGCTGGAGTAGCTTATCTTGTATTCCTTGTAATTAAGAATCCAAAGTGTTTGAAGATTGATTTCAAAGGTCTTCTGATCTGTTTTGCATTTGGGGCAGCTGCGTATAGTGTAAGCTTTGTTAGCTATACGGTTGCTGTGTCTCGTATTCCAGTTGGTGTTGCGACCGTATTGATGTTTATGAGTCCAATTTGGGTATCTTTATTGAGTCGAGTCTTATTTAAAGAAAAGTTAGATAAAGTTACTTTAATTACGATTGCATTATGTATTGGTGGTGCAGTACTTGTATCCAATGTGTTACAAGGGGGATTCCAGATGGATGGAATCGGTATCTTAGCTGGTATCATCAATGGTATGGGGGTTGCTTTACAGGTCACATTACCTAAATTCTTTGCGAAAGATTATGACAGAGACACTATTCTTGTGTACGGTTTCTTAGGAGCTGCAGCAGTCTTAGCATTTGGTGTTGACTTTGGTCATTTAGGTACGGTTATCAGTGCGGCGCCAGTTGGTCTTACAATATTGGATCTGTTTGGAATCGGTATCTTATGTACAATGGTAGCCAATGTTGCTTGTGTTAAATCGACACAATTTGTTGATGTTACAACAACAAGTATTCTTTCTGCACTTGAAGTTGTTGTCGGTACGATTATGGGTTTCCTTGTATTCCATGAGAATATGACAATCGTACAGTTGATTGGTGCAGTGATCATTGTGGTGAGTGCGGTAGGTTCTGAGATCATCAAAGGCAAAAAACAACCAGAATAATGAAAAAGTGAATTCGGTAACGGATTCACTTTTTGTATGGAAATAATGTTTATTTTGGAAAGAATACGATAAAATAGTAAAAATAACGAGGTAATAAAATGACAAGACAGTATTGGAAACCAGCAAATCTTTTAAATCCGGTACCGGCTGTGCTGATATCCTGTTGTGATGAAGAGGGAAAACCTAATGTCATGACAGCAGCATGGGCAGGAACGGTATGTTCGGATCCGGTTATGGTATCGGTATCGATTCGTAAGAACCGGTATTCGCATGATCTGATTGAAAAGTCCGGAGAGTTTGTAATGAATTTGACTTCTGCGGATATGGTACGAGCAGTCGACTATGCCGGTATCTATAGTGGTGCAAAGGTAGATAAGTTCGATCTTCCTGGTCGATTACATATGACTGCAGAACCTTCCCATGTTGTTAAAGCACCATGTGTTGCGGAATCTCCCGTATGCTTAGAATGTAAAGTAAGACAGATTCTAGAACTTGGAAGTCATGATATGTTTATCGGCGAAGTAGTCAGTACCGATGTGGATGATCGTCTCTTAGATGAGAATGGTCGTTTGGATCTTTCACGTGCCAATCTGATTGCGTACTGTCATGGAGAATATCGTACATTAGGAAAGAAGATTGGAAAGTTCGGTTTCACTTCTTTAAAAGAAGAGAAGAAAAATAATCTGAAAGAAAAGCGTACGGATCGTTCATACAAAGGAAGAAAGAAATCTAGAAATCATACAAAATGACCGTTTTACGGTCTTTTTGTTAGAAAGGGACAGTGATAGAGATGAAATACTTTGGACGTTTTTATCTAGATCTTGAAAAAGATGTAATCGTTACGTTATATCAAGAATCGGAACGTCTGTTCTATGAATTGAAGACACCGAATCATAAGACAGGCAATTTGATACGTAATTTTGCGAAAGTATGTGAGTTACCTCTTTCCTATCCAGAAGAAGGACTCCCGTTCATTCAAGGAGAGATTCCTTGTTATATTGATGGAGAGAATCGAGTGGTATATATCTTCCATCTAGGTCGGACGAAAGCGGCGAATATCTATCCTGATGGCCGTATTGAGGTGAAAGCAACCATTCCCGCTATTGCTAAAACATTGATGTCACAGACAAAGGAATATCATCTCGATATTACCCATACACTTTTTAAGACATATATTCCCAAAGATTGTAAGTTTCGTACGGATCTACATACTCATATGAATGGAAATTTGAATCCTGATATATTGATTGCATTAGGAATTATGCATCAGATTCGTTACCCTTTGTATTATGTAAAGAAATTACATTTAAAACTATCTTCCGAATTGACGCAGAAAGTGATGGGTGAAAGAGCACTTGTTCATGAGAAATATGAACAGGAAGGTCTATGTGGAAAACAACTTGAACGTACAACGGATGATAATACTTATGTAAATTTTGCCCAGATGATACTACAGAATCTTGAGGAGGCAGTCGATAATATACGTGCGATACGCTCTTCTCTAGTTGTGTTAAAAGATGGACAGGCCGTCTTCACGAATCTTGAGAAAGTGTATGTCTATCGCTATGTATTCTGCAAAGGGACAGAATGCAAAGAGAAAATTGAACTTCAAGGGTTAGAAGATATTCCAGATGAAGATGTTCGGCGTTTCTGTATTCGTATGCGAAAAGACCGCCAGAATCCTCTATATACAGGAAATACAATCTTTCAGGATAAATTATTATGGATTGCACGTCAGTATGCTTCCCAAGGTATCTTCTATGCTGAGATTGCGGATACGACTCTCTTAAAGAAATATGAATCAATCCGTATGCTCGAGCAGGTCCATGCAATTATGCCAGCGGTCGCTTCCGAAACGGGAGTTATGTTACGATTCTTAGCGGCTTTTCGTCGTATTCCATTAAGTGGAACGGACGAAGCGCCGGAACAGAATTGGAAGAGGAATCTAGAAGTTTTACGTGGAGTTGTCTATGATCCATATGTAGCCGGATGTGACTTTGTCGGTGAGGAAATCAATGACATTATAGAATTAAAACCACTATTTCCAGCACTTTTAAAAATTGCGAAAGAAGATCCTGATTTTGTGATTCGTATCCATGCAGGAGAAAATGATAGTTTGCTTGATAATATGGCTCATAGTATTGCTTGTGTCAAAGATTCTTTAGAGCCAGGGCAGCCAATGCCAAAGATGCGTCTAGGACATGGACTTTATACATATGTTCTATCATCTGCGAAAGGGCAGTGTCTCTTAAAAGATTTAAAAGAGAATCATATTATATTGGAGTTCCAATTGACATCTAATGTACGATTGAATAACTGGAATGCATTTGAAAAACATCCATTACGTGAATATTTACGTAATGGAATTCCGTGTGTACAAGGTACCGATGGTGCGGCCCTTTATGGTACGAACAATATGGAAGAGCAGTTGGCCCTAGAAAGGATTTTAGGTCTAAGAGAAGAAGAACTGAAAGCTATGAAAGAAACGGAGACAAAAGTGATGGAAGAATCGATGCATGCTTTTGCTCGTAAGAAACAAGAACTGAATCGTCGTCTTGTTGGAAAAGAATATTGTTCTTTCTTGTTCAGTTGTATGGAACGCCCCGATCCAGAATATATGGCTTTTCATACCGTTCATCGTCTTTCTTCCAAAACAGAATTGAAAGACCGTATAGCACCATTACCACAAGAAGGAATCCCGGTAATCGTGGCTGGTGGTAGTTTTAATTCGGAAGGCCGCTATACGCGTATGCATCCGGAAGAGCAGGAACAGTTATCGCTATTATTGGATTGTTTAGATCCGAAAAAAGCATTTTTTGTAATCGGACATAAAGTGACAGCTTATGAAAGATATATCGTCGAACACAATCATGGCCGATTTGCAATCTATGCATTTGTACCATCACTTCTATCGATAGCGGAAAGAGAACGCCTTAAGAAAGCAGGGGTATGGATTCGTGTATCGCCAGAATCGGAAGGAATGGGAATCTATAAGAGTTTTAATTATGAAATTTTTGAAAGAAGACGTTCTCTTGTTATTGCTTTAGATGGGAACTCTTCTGGCGCAAATTTGATACAAGAAGCACGAAATGGAAAAGGAAGAGCGACAATTTTTGTTTCTTCCAAAGCACATCATCTGATGAAAAAAGCGGAATCTTTGGAAGGATATGTATCCTTCTTCAATGACATATATCCATTAATCGAACTGGTTAAGAAATATACAGATTTGGTGAAAGATGAGAATAACAGTATAATGGTATCTGAGGCGTAATATGGCAAAATTTAGTGATATACATTTACAACTAGAAAAATTAGCGGAAGAATTCCGTGAAGATCCAAGTGATGAAAAAGGAAATCAGATTATTGCAGAAATCTGTAGACTGATTCAAGAAGATGCATCGATTTTAATCGATGGAATTCCTTCTCCAGTCAATCCGAATGTAATGGTCCCATCGGGTTATTATGCACCAGATGGAAGATTCTATTTTCATCTGTTTTCTTCTCGTGTTAGTTTTGATCGATCGGTAGCGGAGCATCCTTTTTTAACTCATATGTCAGGACTGATGGAATTTTTAGCTAAGAATCCACAGGTTGGAGGTTGTTCTCTTAATCCTTTAAAAGAGAAAGGTACGATCTTGATTACAAGGGAAGATATTGAAAAGTATCAAAAGGAGAATGGAAATGAATGAGATTGTAATTAAGCCAAGAAAGAAGCAGTTAGTCTTTGCGACAGGTTTGATGGTCATCATGGGTGGTATCTTTGCGATGATCTTCTTTGCTTCGAAGACAGGTGCTGCACGAACGATCAGTGGCATTATGATGGCAATCTGTGCAGGTTTATGGGTAGGCGTATTTACTGGTTCTGTACGTGCAAAAGTGGTTATGAGTGATAGTGGTCTGAAGATTATCACATCTGCTTTTGCAAAAGAAAAAGAATATACTTGGAAAGATGTTCATCATGTATTATGGTCTGATGATAACTATGCAATGTATGATCGTCAGGAAAAGTGGATTGGTTCTTTTGATGTACGCAGTGAAGGTGGAAAAGAGGCATTGCGTATGATTCATAAGAAGAAAGTTCCAGTTGTAAAAGAATAACGTAATATTTGTGGAAAATAAAATACAACTGTACAATAAATACAGAGTAGGAGAAATGAAAATGGCAGAAAAGATTGAATTTAAGTTTGATACACAGCTTTTAATTGATGGACATAATCTCGATGAAGATGCGATTGATGAATACATTCGTACACATTTTGAAGGTGATAGTCTTCTTGCAGTTGGTGATGATACACTGATTAAGATTCATTTCCATACAAATAAGCCTTGGGAAATCTTAGAATACTGTCAGTCCATTGGAGATATTTACGATGTCGTTGTAGAAAATATGCAAAGACAAGCAGATGGACTGAAAGGTTAATATGATTGAAAAAAAAGTAGCGATTATTGGAGCTGGTCCAGCTGGTTATACATTAGCGCAAGAACTAGTTAAAGAAGGTTGTTCCATTACAATTTATGAACAGGAAGAGGAAATTGGGGGAGCTATCTATACAGGAATTCCGAATTTCCGTATGCCTAAGACATTCTTGAAGAAAGTATATGATAGTCTTGTGGAAAGTGGTGTATGTTTCCACTTTCATACCCATGTGGATAAAAATCTTTTTCAAGAAATTTGTCGTAGCTATGATTGTGTTGCTGTTGCGATTGGGGCACAGGTCGAGAATACATTTGGTTTTGAGACAGGAAATGGAGTTTGTGCCGGTCTGAGCTTATTATATGACTTGAATCGTAAACATATGGAAGAACAATATCGTCAGTACCATAAAGCAATCGTATGGGGTGGCGGAAATGTAGCGATGGACTGTGCACGTTCTTTAGCGCGTCTGATTCCAGCTGTCACTATTGTCTATCGTCGTTCTTTAAAAGAAATGCCAGCGCATGAAAGTGAAGTGCGAGTTGCAGAAAAAGAGGGCGTTACGATTGCCTATCTTACAAATATCAAAGATATGATTCGCAATGAACAAGGAAAATTGACAGGTGTTCACGCAGTCAAGATGGCACTTGGGGAAGAAGATGCTTCAGGACGTGCATCTTGTCATGAAGTTGTCGGTTCAGATTTCGTGATAGATGCGGATTTATGCGTTATGGCAATTGGGCAGAAAGTTGATTTTGGAACCTTACAAGATACATTACAGATTGAAACAGGACATCATACAAATCAAGAAGGTGTTTGGGTTCTTGGGGATGCTTATACAGGACCAAAGACAATCGGTAGAGCTGTCATGGAAGGAAAACAAGTTGCATCTGAAATGCTAGAGTCTTTAAGATGATATTTTAGAAGGAATATCATCTTTTTTTTCGGTATAGACAACTTCTAGTTCGGAAGTAAGTAGAGAGAGGGAAAAGTACAATCTTTTCCTTTATTTGATTTGCTATAATACGTAAAGATAGAGGTATAGTATGGCAGAAAATGAAACATTTGTAATCAATGCAGCAATTCTACATGTATTCGATTTTAGCTCTGGAATCACAGTTTATTCCAATCGTACATTGAATTTAGAAGATAAGCTCATTGAGAAATATATAAAAGGACATGTCCGCAAAGCGATGCGTGACATGCGTATGAAAGATGGAACTTTTTTGGAAGAGAGTCTCTTCTTAGAAGAGATGCGTGCGTTCCAATCGGGAAGTGTTTCCTTTTTGGATACTGCGCGAGAGATTTCCGAAAGAATCGAAGAACCTTTAAAAAAAGATTCCTTGCAGTCCTATGATATATTAGAAGTTTCTTATCAGATGGAAGAGGTTCCATACTTTGGATTGTTTCTATTAGAAAATACAAAAGCGTTTACACATGCAACAAGTGTAGATATGAGTGGTATATCCGTAAACCAGATTACTTTACAAGCTTCTATTCTTCCTTCTCCTTCAAAAAGATTGAATCGTTTCGCTATCATACAGCTTCTTTCCATGGATGTAATGTTTGTGGAAGAGGAGAAAGAAGAAGGCATGCGTCTTCTTCAAGATACGATTTTACAATGTACTTCTACTCGTTCAAAAGAAGAGATTTTACAAGAAGTCACGGATGTTGTTACAGAAGTGGCGGAAAAGTGTGATGAGAATCCAACTTTATTATTATCCGAATATAAGAATTATCTGAAACAGAATGCAGAAGAGTCTGATACCATAACGACGCAAGATCTTGCGGTTCATGTTTTTGCGAAGACTCCAAAGATGCAAGATACCTTCTTGTCGGCATCTTTAGAACATGAGATTCCCCAAGAGGTACGTGTTCCTCAAGCGGCTGTTCGGACTGCGATGAAGAATCAGAAGATTAAGACGGATACCGGTATTGAATTGATTTTTCCGACTGAATATTTCCAAAATCCTGAATTGATTGAATTTATTAATCATCCAGATGGCACGATCTCTATTGAAATTAAAAAAGTAGGTAAGATAACAAATCGAGGAAAATAATATGAATTGGAAAAAACAAGTACAAGCATTTCAGATGTATGCAAAGGAGTATTCAAATACAAATCCTAAAGTGAAATTGAAGATTGTACATACCTTTCATGTTGTGGAAAATGCTGAAATCATTGCGATAAATAGTGGTCTTTCGAAAGAAGATATCCAGCTTGCGAAGACGATTGCTCTCTTGCATGATATTGGTCGTTTTGAGCAGATTCGTCGGTACAATGATTTCCGTGACCGTTATACGGTCGATCATGCGGATATTGGGGTTGAAATTTTAAAAGAGAACAACTTGATTCGGAAGTTCGTTGCCGAAGATACGAACGATAATCTGATTTTTACAGCTATCCAATATCATAATAAATATGCGATTCCAAAAGGCCTTGATGCGCATGCAGAATTACATGCCAAGATTATTCGTGATGCGGATAAATTAGATATCTTTCGGGTATGGATGGAAGAACCTTTGACAGCTTCTTTACCATGTCCGTTGTTTATCGATCCAAAGGAATGGACAACGGATGCGTATGTGGAAAATATCATTCAAGAAGACACAATATCGGATATTGTATTGGAACGTTTTGAACAACATACTTGTCTTCGTCACGAAGAAAAGAAGACGGTTGCAGATGTATGGGTTGGTTGTCTTTCGATGCTGTTCGATCTGAATCAAAAAGCAGCTTTACAACTGATGGACGAAAGAAATTGCATCAATCGCCTTTTAGACCGCTTTATGTATCAGCGAAAAGAGACAAAAGAACGTGTGGAAAAAATTCGCACAATCTTAAAAGAATATGTGCATAAGATGATTCAAAATGAACAAAATTCTTAATTTGTGTACAAAATATGAAATTTGCTGTTGCAGTGAAGAAGGATTTTGAGGCATCCTATCCTATAAGAAAGTGGAAAGGATGGGAATGAAATGATCGGTGTCATTGATGTAGGTGGAGGATTAAGAGGTTCTTATGGAGCTGGTGTCCTGGATCGTTGTATTGAAGAAGGAATTCGTTTCGACTGTGGAGTAGGAGTATCAGCAGGGAGTGCAAATGTAGCTTCTTATCTTGGGGGACAGAAGGGTAGAAACTATGTCTTCTATACAGATTATTTTCAAAGATGGCAATATATGGGAATCAAAAATCTATTAAAGACAGGTTCCTATGTTGGATTAGATTATATTTATTCAGATCTTTCAGGGGCAGAAGGAGAGAATCCTCTGAACTGGAAAGGGATTGCAGAAGGGAATCGTGAGATGATTACCGTTGCAACCAATGCGCTTACTGGAGAACCGACATATTTTGATCGTTCTTCAATGTCACAGGATCATTATGAACCAATCAAAGCTTCCTGTTGTGTACCAGTTGCGGATCGTCCTTATTATATTAATGGAATTCCTTATTTTGATGGTGGTATTTCGGATCCTGTTCCTTTAGATAAAGCTTTTTCATTAGGTTGTGATAAAGTAGTTCTGATTTTGACACGTCCGAAAGATTTTCGTCGGATTTCTAAGAACGATACACTCATGGCGGACCTTTTACGGAAACATTATCCAGCTGCTGCAGAAGATATGCGTAATCGTTCACTCGTTTATAATCAGGCTGTGGATCGCGCTATGGAATTAGAAAAAGAAGGAAAAGTACTCATTGTTGCGCCGGATTCCATTGGTAAGATGAAGACTCTTACAAAAGATCGTGAAGCTATTGCAGAACTATACGCAAAAGGATATGTTGATGCCGAGGAAATAAAAAAATTCGTGCAGGAATAACCATGTTCCTGCTATGATAGTGCTATGGAAAAAAAGTACTATCGATCCTTTGGGGATGCTTGTATACAACAATTTGGAAGAAAACTATATCGAGTCGCATTGGATGCGGGTATGACATGCCCGAATCGGGATGGGACTCTTTCTTCTGGTGGTTGTATCTTTTGTGGAGAAGGAGGTTCTGGAGATTTTGCGATACCTTACCATGGTCAACGCTTACATGTGGAAGATTTGATTTATAATCACCAGAATGCTCCAGAAGGAGACTATATCGGTTATTTTCAATCCTATACGAATACATATGCGCCAATCGATACATTGCGTAAACTATTTACAGCAGCTTTATCGGATCCTTTATTTGCGGGTATCTCGATTGCGACTCGACCTGATTGTATTCATGAAGATACACTTTCTCTTTTACAAGAACTGAATCAACAATTTCCAGAGAAGTTCATATGGGTCGAACTAGGGCTACAATCGATACATGAAAAGACAGCACAGTTCATTCATCGTGGCTATTGTTTAGAAGTCTACGATCGTTGCGTGAAACGTCTTCATGCAATTGGTATCGAAGTGACGACTCATATTATCTTAGGTCTTCCATATGAGACCGAAGAGATGCTCTACGAGACGATTCGTCATTTAAATGCAGTACATACAGATGGAATCAAGTTACAACTTTTACATTATTTAAAACATACCCGTTTAGGTATGTTATATGAACAAAATCCAACGCAGTTTGAAGTGTTGAGTTTAGATACGTATGTGCGTGAGATAGTACATTGTATCGGTTTGTTGGATCCTTCGATTGTGGTTCATCGATTGACCGGTGATGGAAATAAAGAAGAACTATTAGCTCCCTTATGGAGTCTGAACAAGAGAAATGTTCTGAATCAGATTCGCCATGTATTAGCTGTAAATGGAATTGTACAAGGATGTTTCAAAGATGAAAAAATATAAAGCAATACTTTATGATTTGGATGGAACACTTGTCGATACGTTTGAGATGAATATTGTTCCCCTTATGAAAATATTAGAAGAAGAGACAGGAAAACGTTATACCTATGAAGAGTTATTACCTTATACAGCATATTCTGGGATGGAAATGTTGAAGCAATTTGGTATTATGGATGTAGAAAATGTATATGCAAGATGGGTATCGTATGTGAATGCGTATAAGACAGATGCTATTTTATATTCGGGTTTTTAGACTGTTCTTTCGGAACTTCAAAAAGGGGGGAATCCGCCAAGCAGTCGTCTTCGCAAAGAAACGTGCACAATATGAAATCGATATCGTATCGAAAGGAATCATCCAATATTTCGAAACGACAGTCTTAGAAGAAGATACTACGACCCATAAACCGAATCCAGAACCATTGTACTATGCCCTCCGTAAGATGCATCTTAGTCAGGAAGAAGTCCTCTATATCGGAGATTCCATTGTGGATAGTATTGCGGCAGAACTTGCGCATGTGGATTTTGGTCTTGCTTTATGGGGAAATCTTTCCAGGGAAGACATGAAAGAACCAACTTTAGTCCTAGAAAGACCCTAAGATCTATTAAAGATCTGGTGATAAGAAAGAAGGAAAGCATGTTAGATACGAAATTGGTGAAAAATATGCCGAAGTTAGGATTCGGGCTGATGCGTCTTCCGAAAACAGACGATGTGATTGATATAGAACAGACAAAAGAAATGGTCGATCTGTTCTTAGCGGAAGGATTTCAATATTTTGATAGTGCTTATGTATACAATGGCTCGGAAGAAGCTGCTTGTAAAGCACTGACATCGCGTCATCCTCGCGATTCTTATTACATTACTTCTAAAGTGAATGTAAAAGCTGCCCATGATGCGGAAAGCGCAGAACAGGAACTGTTTGAATCGTTACGTCGGGAAGGAGTATCTTATATTGATTTTTATCTCTTGCATGCAATCAGTAAGGAAAATATCCAGAAATATAATGATTGGCGTGTATGGGATATGGTGAAAAAGATGAAGGAGAAGGGGTATATCCGTCATTATGGATTCTCCTTTCATGATGATGCCACAATGCTCGATCAATTGTTGACAGAACATCCAGATGTTGATTTTGTTCAGTTACAGATTAATTATGCGGACTGGGAAAATCCGATTGTACAATCTCGTGCTTGTTATGAAGTAGCACGTAAACACGAGAAACCAATTATTGTTATGGAACCAATCAAAGGAGGAACATTAGCGAATCCTCCAGAAAAAATAGCGGCACTGTTCCAGCAAGCAAATCCAAATGTAAGCTGTGCTTCTTGGGCTTTACGTTTTGCGGCCTCTTTGCCAGGTGTCATGGTAGTTCTTTCTGGTATGTCTGATTTAGAACAAGTAAAAGATAATATTTGTTCAATGAAAGATTTCCGTCCTTTAAGTGCGGAAGAGATGGAAGTGATTCATCAAGCCCAGAAAATCTTTGATGAAGTGGAACAGATTCCTTGTACAGCTTGTCGCTATTGTGTGGATGGATGTCCACAGAAAATCAATATTCCAGAAATTTTTAAAGATATGAATCATTATCTGAAATATGAAAATCTATCTAAGGCACAGAGTATGTATGAAAATGATATACAGGATGATCATGGTAGAGCTTCTTCTTGTGTACAATGTGGACAATGTGAACAACAATGTCCACAACATATTTTCATTCGTTCTTGGTTAAAGAAAGTAGCTCAAAAATTAGAAAAGGAATAAAGAATGAAGAAAACAAAGAAATTGATCCTAACGTCTCTTTTAATTGCAGTAGGTGTTGTATTACCAATCTTTGCTCGTATGATTGGTGCTGGGCAGTGGTTATCACCTCTTCATATTCCAGCTTTGCTTGGAGGAATTTTATTAGGACCGCTCGAAGGATTGTTGATTGGGTTTGTTACTCCGCTTTTAAATAATGTTTTATTTTCGATGCCTCCAGCTGGGCCTGTTTTATTGTCTATGTGTGTTGAACTACCTGTTTATGGAATTGTATCTGGCGTTTGTATGCGAGTATTTCAAAAGCAGAAAAATCCAATGGTACGTGTCTATCTTTCTTTGATTCTTGCTATGTTAGCAGGACGTGTAGCAGGCGGAATCGTACAGGCATGTATTTTAGGTCTTGCGAACTATTCGATTGCGATGTGGGGAGCAGCTTATTTTGTAGGAACAGCACCTGGCATTGTGGTACATTTGATTGTGATACCGATTATTTATCTCAGTTTATTAAAAGCAAAACTTTTACAATAAAAAGAACAGAAAATGTTCTTTTTATTTATATTTGACTAAAAATGCAGTTTTTCTTGATTTTTTATAGACCGTTATGGATTCTATCCGTTACAATGATTACGAAACTGTTAAATAAACTTTACGTAAACTTAACATTCAACTAAATGTAATTTAACAAAATGTTGATATTTTATTTACGTAAACTTTAAACTAGGAGGAATTATGATGTCACCTACAATACGTTGGGATATCATCCTGGGCGGCTTCGGTCTTTTCATGTTCGGTATCAATTTCATGGGAGATGGTCTGAAGGCAGCTGCAGGAGATAAACTTCGTACTTACATTGACCGTTACACCGCAAACCCATTGAGTGCTCTATTGATTGGTATTCTGATTACAATCGTTATGCAATCTAGTTCAGCCTCAACGGCTATTACGATTGGTCTTGTTAGAGCTGGTATGATGAGTTTGGAACAGGCTGCTGGAATTGTAATGGGTGCCAATATTGGTACTACAATCACATCAGTCTTGATTTCCCTCGATATTGATCAGTATGTATTATATATTGTTTTCCTTGGTGCGATGATTGGCGCATTTGGAAAAAAGCAGAAAACAAAATCGTTTGGTAATATTTTATTAGGGTTTGGACTTATCTTTTATGGTTTAAATAGTATGGGAGATGCTCTTTCTGCCATTAAAGATATGCCAGTCTTTATTGAATTTGCAGAATCGATGTCTACAAATCCAATTCTGTCTCTGTTTGCAGGTACTGTTATGACAGGTGCGGTACAGGCTTCTGCAGCAACTATTGGTGTTGTACAGAAGATGTATGCAGCTGGTGCTCTTTCTTTCAGTGCTGTCCTTCCATTCGTATTTGGTGCCAATATTGGTACAACAGTTACAGGTATTTTAGCTGCTGTTGGTGGTTCTACTGCTGCCAAGCGTACAGCTGGTATTCACACCTTATTCAATATTGTTGGTACGACATTAGGAATGTTATTGTTAGGACCTTTTACACATTTAATCCTTTGGTTGACAGGAATATTTGGATTGAATGGGGAAATGCAGATTGCTATGGCACATATTGTTTTCAATACAACAACAACGATCGTATTCTTCCCATTCTTACACTCTATGTGTAATTTAATTCGTAAGGTCATTCCTGGTGAAGAACCAAAGAAGTTAGAAGTATCCATCAGTGGTCTAGATTCTAAGTTAGCAGATGAAATGCCAGCTTTAGCTATCTCTTCTGCCGGTAATGTGATTGAAAGTATGGCTGAAGCTGTGAAACATGATGTGGATAATGTACAGACTTTCTTGAATGCAAAGACGGATGAAGAAGACTTTGAACATCAGAAACAGTTAGAAGCTTCCATTAATGACTATGATAAAAAGATTACAGATTACCTTGTTGGAATTTCTGGACATACTTCGTTATCTCCATCTGATTCGGCAGCACTGCGTGTTAAATTAGAAGTGGTTAAGAATCTGGAAAGAATTGCAGATTTAGCAATGAATGTTGCTGAATTCTACAAGATGGTCAGTGACCAGGAAGAAAAGTTCTCTGAGCAGGCAAAGACGGATATGGAAAGTATGTTTTCTATTTTTGATTCCATGTTCGATCTGACCATGCGTGTCTATACGAACCAAGATGCTGTAGCATTTGGTAAATTACAGCAGCTCGAAGAAGAGTTAGATGCAACAGAGTTTGCATCTCGTCAATCTCACTTTACACGTATGGCAAATGAAGAATGTTCCTCAGCTATTGCAGCATCCATCTATTGTGATATTCTTGGTACAATCGAACGTATGGGTGACCATGCCTTGAATGTAGCGAAAGTATCCATGGCAAATACTGTTACGGCTCTTGCGGATGAAGAAATTCGTGTATCTTAATTCATCGACCTCTTCCACATAGGAAGAGGTTTTTTAGTGCATCCGGAAAGTACTTTTTTGCAAAATGTCTATAATGGAAATTAGATTAGGAGGTGTAGTATGAAAAAAATCGAACATGACGTTGTCAATGCGTTAGGGATTCATGCCCGTCCAGCTGCTATGTTGGCACAGGCATGTACGAACTTTAAATCCACTGTTACCTTCGAATGTAATGGAGAAGTTGCAAATGGAAACAATGTTCTTCAAATTTTAGCTCTCCATGCGTCTAAAGGTTCTCGGCTTGTTATCACGATTGAAGGGGAAGATGAGGATCGTTGCAAAGAGGAACTGCTGAAGGCTATTGAGGAGCTCAAGCCAAAAGATAGACCAGTAGCGGTTTTGAAAGTGGCTTTCTTTGGGACAAAGAAGTATGATCGCCTTTTCTTTTCAGAACTAGCAAGAGATAAAGGAGAGGGTACATATAATGTTGATATTGAATATTTCACAAGTCGATTGACGGAAGAAACGGTCAATCTTGCATCGGGTTATGATGCAGTATGTATCTTTGTTAATGATGATGCATCCAGACCTGTTATTGAGAAGTTGGCGAAAGAAGGAATCCGTTTGATTTTGTTACGTTGTGCGGGATTTAATAATGTGGATCTGGATGCTTGTGCAGAAAATCATATTACGGTACTTCGTGTACCAGCATATTCTCCATATGCAGTTGCAGAACATGCGATGGCTATCCTTCAGACAGCAAACCGTCGTATTGCACGTGCATATGTGAAAGTGAGAGATAATAATTTTGCTTTAAATGGTCTTCTTGGTGTGGATTTACATAATAAAGTAGCAGGTATCATGGGAACAGGTCGAATTGGACAGATTATGGCACAGATCTGTAAGGGATATGGTATGACTGTTATTGGTTGGGATGCTTACCCAAATAAAAAGCTAGAAGAAGATGGTCTTCTGACATATGTATCCAAAGATGAGTTGCTTGAGAAAGCAGATTTGATTTCTTTACATACGCCATTAATTCAAGGAGAAGGTGGTACATATCATATGATCGATGATGCAGCGATTGCAAAAATGAAGACAGGTGTCATGCTTGTGAATACATCGCGTGGACCATTGATTGATGCGGATGCTCTGATTAGGGGATTACGTGCAAATAAATTCCATGCTGTGGCTTTAGATGTATATGAGGGAGAAGATGCGAATGTCTATACGGATCATTCAGATGATATGATGCAGAATTCGATTGCGGCTCGCTTAACTACATTTCCGAATGTTGTTATGACTTCTCATCAGGCTTTCTTTACTCGGGAAGCGTTACAGGCCATTGCGGCTGTTACAATGGAAAATGCACGTAACTTCAATGAAGGTCTGCCACTTGGGCCAGCAGAAGTCAAATAAGACAAATATAAAAAGCATGCATTTTTGTTTCGATAGCAAGTTTTTTACTATAGATTATCGGCTGCAATCCATTTTCCTTTGGTATTAAAAACCACTAGATTGTTTTATGTCCGGTGGTTGTTGTATTTATTCGAATTTTATCTCTTGATAAAGGTCATGATCACATGTATAAACATGGAATCCTTCTTCATCTAAAACACCATATGTACGAGGGTGTCCACCCTTTGGTAATGAGATTGAACCTGGATTACATAAATAGATACCATCTATCAGATCGGTTGTTGGAATATGTGTATGACCAGATAAGAACATATCTCCTTTATTGAGAGGTGGCAAAGAATCTCTGGAAAAGAGATGACCATGACTCATAAAGATACGTCTTTGTTGTAAAAAGAGAGTATTACTGTCTGCCATACATGGAAAATCCAGTACCATCTGATCAACTTCTGCCTC
Source organism: uncultured Bulleidia sp. (assembly GCA_963557245.1). Lineage (GTDB taxonomy): Bacteria > Bacillota_I > Bacilli_A > Erysipelotrichales > Erysipelotrichaceae > Bulleidia. Next base: position 11,967 of record CAUWDF010000003.1, on the reverse strand, counting down.
ACAGTTTCCTCTTACAGCTGTGATATGGTCTTTCTGTTCATTCATTAAAGTAATTACTTTTTTAGGGGCATAGTCTGCAGGTACGTCGTTACGAGGACCATGATATAAAATATCACCAAGGCATAAAATCCAGTCACAGTGATGATATGTAAATGCATGGATAGCAGATTGAGCTCCGGAAAGAGCGCCATGGATGTCGGAAACAACTAAATATTTCATGATTTTATTCTTTTCTCCTATCTTCAGTATATAGAAAAAACAAAAAAAACGGTATAATAATTTAGCCAGGGACTGTGATCGAATGACACAGATCCAATGAACTGGCTCGAGATTGATCTGTTTCTATATTCGCTGCATCCTTATGGAGCGGCAGGAGGTAAAAATGAACAGTAAAAAGTTACAGATTCAGCGGCTTACATTAGCGGCTTTTTTTGTCGCATTGGAAGTCATTATGGCATTTACGCCAATTGGTTTTATTCCCGTTGGGGCTATCTCTATTACAACGATGCATCTGCCAGTTATCTTAGCAGGTATCGTATTAGGTCCTAAGTACGGGGCAGGACTTGGTTTCTTATTTGGATTGACTAGTGTGCTGAACGCTACTTTCCGTCCAAACTTAACAAGTTTCTGTTTTACGCCATTTATCTCAATCGGAGATATTCATGGGAATTTCTGGAGTCTGTTGATTGCTTTTGGGCCAAGAATCTTCTTAGGATTCTTCTCAGGACTTCTTTATCAGATTCTATCGAAAAAAACACAACGCCCATATATATCGGCATCGATTTCTGCAATTGTTAATACACTTTTGCATACTCTTCTTGTCATGGGAATGATTTGGCTCTTCTTTGGTCAAGAATATGCTTCAACAGTTGGAATTGGCGTCGGGGCAGTTATTATTACGGTATTGACCACGAACGGTATATTAGAAATTATACTTGCTGGCATTGCAATTCCAGCTCTTGTTCGTGCTTTATATCCAATGGTCCGTAAGATGACCGAATTAAATAAGCAGAAAGCGTAGATTTTATGAACAAACAAAAATGTATCATAGTAGGGGTGACAGGGGGAATTGCAGCTTATAAGATCTGCACACTTGTTTCTAGCCTGCATAAACAAGGTTGGGAAGTACATGTCGTTATGACAGAAGCTGCTCAAAAGTTTGTGACACCACTTACGTTTCAGACACTGAGTGGGCAAAAAGTCATCACAGATATGTTCACTGTCGACTATACACCCGAAGTTCATCATATTTCTCTGGCTCATAAAGCAGATGCTTTTGTGATAGCACCAGCAAGTGCAGATATCATTGCAAAGATTGCAAATGGAATTGCGGATGATTTCCTAACTACGACATTCTTAGCTGCAGACTGTCCAAAGTTGATTGTTCCAGCTATGAATACAGGTATGTTAAAGAATCCGATCACACAGGATAATATTGAAAAGTGTCGTCAGTATGGTATGCATATTTTATCTTCAGACTCTGGATATCTTGCCTGTGGTGACTTTGGTAGTGGCAGACTTCCAGAACCTTCGGATATCGAAGATGCTGTCAAGCAGCTTGTATATACGGATACATTTTTGAAAGGAAAGAAAGTATTGATCACAGCCGGTCCAACGGAAGAAGCCATCGATCCTGTTCGTTGTATTACGAATCATTCGACAGGGAAGATGGGATATGCGCTTGCAAAAGCAGCACGCAATTTTGGAGCGGAAGTTACACTTGTATCAGGAAGAACGAATTTAGCTCCTATCCGTGGGGTTGAAATGATCAATGTTCTGTCTGCAAAAGAGATGACGGAAGTCGTTCTTCCGCGTCAAGAAGAAATGGACGTTATGATTTTGTCGGCAGCGGTAGCGGATTATACACCAGTACATACGGCAACGGAAAAAATTCATAAAGCGGATGGAAATACTTCTTTAGAACTGGAACGTACAACAGATATATTAGCTACTCTCGGAAAGAATAAACGAGAAGGTCAGATTCTTATCGGCTTCTCAATGGAAACAGAGAACATGATCGAACATACAAAAGAGAAGCTAATAAAGAAAAATTGTGATTATATTGCGGCCAATAATCTGAAGGAATCTGGTGCAGGATTTGGAACAGATACGAACCGTGTCACAATTCTTTCAAAGGGAGAACCCAAAGAACTTGGTTTACGTTCAAAAGAGGAAACGGCAGAAGAAATTCTGAAATTCTGCCTGAAGGAGAATAAGGCATGAGCTTATTGCTGGCAATTGATGTAGGAAATACAAATATTTCATTGGGACTGATGCAAGGTAAAGAAGTAGTGGGATCGTTTCGTCTGACTACAAAGACCCCTCGTACTTCCGATGAATTTGGTATTGCAATCAAAGATCTTCTTCATGCGACAGATGTCGAAGTTGAAGATGTTGGAGCGGTCATCATTTCTTCTGTCGTTCCTAAGATTATGTATTCCTTGAATAGCGCAATTATAAAATATATTCATCGAACACCAATGATCGTTGGGCCAGGTATCCGTACAGGAATATCGATTCGTACAGACAATCCACGCGACATTGGAGCGGATCGTATTGTGGATATTGCTTATGCCTATCACACATATCATAAACCAGTCATTGTTGTGGACTTTGGTACTGCAACAACATTCGATTATGTTTCACCAGAAGGTATCTTCTCTTATACTGTCATTGCACCAGGTCTTGGTATCAGTGCAAATGCTTTGACTTCTCAAACAGCCAAGCTTCCTGAAATTGAAATTGAAAAACCGCGTACCATTTTAGGCAAGAATACTGTCAGTGGTATGCAGGCTGGAGTGGTATATGGTTATATTGGTTCGGTGGAATATATTATTCGTCAGATGAAGAAAGAGTTGAAGTTAAAAGAGTGCTTTACAGTCGCTACAGGAGGACTGGGGAGAGTCATTGCGTGTGAGACGGATGAAATTGATTTCTATGATCCAGATCTTGCTTTTAAAGGGATGCAGATCCTATATGAATTAAATAAACAATAAAACCTGTCGAAGACAGGTTTTATTGTTTCCAAAGTATATCTGGATATTCTCCATTTGCTTTACGTTCTGCAATTTTAGCAATGACATCTGGTTTGTCAGCTTTATAAGTGACACCGAACCATTTATCTTTGGAACGTAACATACGAATAGAACATGTTCCACTATGGATCAGTTCACCAATCGCAGTTGGAATGACATGTTCGCACTTAAGTGGATTTTTTTTGATATTTTCTTTGAGATAGTGTTCAAAAAGTGGTTCTATTTCTTCGAAAATTTTTGGCGTAAAGCCCCAGAAGTTCATCGATACAAGTGATTCATCTGGAATTTCTTGCCAACTATCTTCACATTCATAGATTGCATGACCATCCTTTAAAGCAATCTTTTGAATCTCACGGATAGAAGATAAATAGCCATCTTTTTCTTCACAAAGACCTCTTGTAACGGTACCATTATCGGTCAAAGTATTTAAGCACTGGAAACCGACCATAGCATAGTTGTCATCGGTAATTTTGTTTGTTAAATAATCATAAATGACTTGGTAGGAGTTTTTCCCATAGAAGTCATCGGCATTGATAATGGCAAATGGTCCATTCACAATCTTGCGGCAGGCAAGTAGAGCATGTGTCGTACCCCATGGCTTTTCTCTTCCTTCGGGTACTTGAATCCCTTCTGGAAGATCTTGAAGGTTTTGATAAGCAAATTGTACATCCATTCCTCCACTCTGAATTCGATCTGTGAGTGCGCTACGGAATAATTGTTCATGTTCACGACGGATGATCAGTACAACTTTACGGAATCCGGCACGATAGGCATCATAAATAGAAAATTCAATAATTGGTTCGCCATGACTGCCGACGCCGTCAATTTGCTTCATTCCACCATAACGGCTGCCCATACCAGCCGCTAAAATGACAAGTGTTGGTTCTTGATTCATTATATCCCTCCCAATTTGTGGCATTTTCATTATAACATGTGTTTTCTTTGATTCGTTTGTTAAAATGGGAAAGGGGTATATTATGAAAGAAATTATTTTGGCCAGTCAGTCACCTCGTAGAAAAGAACTTTTGGAAAAATGTAATGTGTCTTTTTTATGTGATCCCGCCGCAATTGATGAGACATTACACACTGATCTTTCCTTAGCAGAAGCAGTGGCAGAGCTTTCTTACCGGAAAGCTGCATCGGTATTGGAAAGACATCCAGAAGCACTTGTGATAGGATCAGATACTATCGTCACAATCCATGATCGAGTACTTGGAAAACCAAAGGATGAAGAAGAAGCCTATGCAATGTTAGAGTCCTTACAAGGAAATACACATCAAGTCATTACCGGAATTTGTTTCTTAAGCCAAGAAAGAAAATATGTGGATAAGGTTGTATCTCATGTGACATTTGCATCGATGGAACCAGCAGAGATTCTTGCCTATATTGCGACAGGGGAGTATAAAGATAAAGCAGGTGCATATGGCATTCAAGGATTTGGTGGCAGATATATAGAACATATTGATGGAGATTATTATGCGATTATGGGATTACCACTTCATCTTGTATATAAAGAGCTACAGAAACAAAATCTTTATTGAAAAATTAGATACTTTTGATAAAATAAAAAAGCGCCGATTTAGTATAGCGGTAATACAGATCCATGGTAAGGATCAGCGGGCAGTTCAACCCTGCCAATCGGCACTTGCAAAGCAGTAGAAATACTGCTTTTTTTACGGGTTGAGAGAAAATGAAGGAGGCGTATGGTAAAATCGAAAACTATGGGAAAATGGAAAGAAATAAAAAAGCATTACTTTGGAGATGCGCAGTTCTATCGTAAAGTTTTATTTGTTGCAATCCCTTTGATTATTCAGCAGTTAATTACAAGTTTTGTTAATATGTTGGATAATATCATGGTTGGTCAGACAGGTACTCTACAGATGAGTGGTGTCTCAATTGCCAATCAGTTGAATTTGATTTTTAACTTAGCTGTTTTTGGTTCGGTATCCGGGGCGGGAATCTTTGGGGCGCAGTTTGCAGGAAAAGAAGACTGGGAAGGAGTTCGTCACACATTGCGTTATAAGCTCCTTGTAGAGATATTGATTACGATTATCGGTATGGGCCTGTTTTTGGGCTTTGGACAAAGTCTGATTTCTTTATTTATGAATACAGAAACGAATGCAGCAGCGGATATTGTGATGACAACCGGTTATGCGATGGATTATTTAAAGATTATGACGATTGGTTTTTTACCATTCGCATTGTCTCAATGTATCTCTTCTGCGATTCGTGAGACAGGGGAGACACGTTTGCCAATGGTAGCCAGTGTCACTGCAGTACTTGTAAACTTTGTTGGTAACTGGATTTTAATTTTTGGACATTTTGGAGCACCTGCACTTGGTTCTTCAGGAGCTGCGATTGCAACAGTTATTTCACGATTTGCAGAATTGGCTGTTATTTTATTTTTTGCAATCTATAATCGAGATCGTTTTCCTTTCTTTCATGATTTATTGAAAGGCTTCTCCATTCCGAAAGATTTAGCAAAAGAGATTACATTTCGTGGGTCTCCACTTGTCTTAAATGAAGTGATCTGGGCTATGGGGATCGCTGCAATCACACAGTGCTATTCGGTACGTGGAATCGATGCTTTAGCTGCTTATAATATTGCAAGTACGATCACGAACCTGTTTTTTGTATTTAATATTGCGATGGGAGATTGTATATCTATTCTTGTTGGTCAGAAACTCGGAGCTGGATTAGCAGAAGAAGCTGTGGATACCGATCGTAAGTTATTGGTCTTTACAACCATCTTAAGTACATTATTAGGTCTTGGTTTATTCTTTACGGCTGATCTATTCCCAGGTTTCTATAATACAACCGATGCAATTCGGGGAACAGCAGCACAGCTGATGCGGATTGGTGGGCTTTGTATGCCAATTTCTGCATTATATAACTCTTGTTATTTTACAATGCGTTGTGGTGGAAAAACGGTCATTACATTCTTGTTTGATTCTTTTGGAACATTGGTCGTATCCTTTCCAGTAGCGTTGATGTTAAGTCGTTTGACGGCATTGCCAGTTACAACAATGTATTTGATTGTTACTTTAGTGGATCTTTATAAAGTTATACTAGGTTTATTCCTTGTTCATAAGAGAATCTGGGTCAATGATCTTGTATCCTAATAAAAACCTCATTTCAAATTTAAATGAGGCTTTTTATTCATTTCTTGTGAGGGATATTCATAATAGCACGTGCTATGCATGTGGACGGATGTGTTACTGAAAAAAGAAAAACCTCTCATATAACTATGGCAGTGGCAGGCAACCGCAACAATAGACCCTTATAGGGTGGGAGCATACCACATTTTTTAGACATGGTTATGATTTTTTCTTTTTTTTATTCTTATCATTTTGGGGGAGAGGTTTTTGTTGCTCGATTTCTTCTGGTTGATAGACACGATACGCAATCCACATCGGTTCTCCTTGAAGGAGTTTTTTGATTTGACGGATATCTCCTGTGGCAAAGTCTGGTCCTTCCGCTACGATCGAAAGTGCTTTTTTATGATTATAGACGACGCCGATTGTATAAGCACCCGATTCTTTACCGGCTGCAACGTCCGAAGCACTATCGCCGACAAAGATGCAATTGTGCACTTCTAATATACGACATGCTTTTACAATACTTGTCGAAGTGACATAGTCGGAATGAGAGCTTGTACCACCAATGACCGTATCGATGTATTGAATTAATCGCTTCCGCTCGAGCAGTTCAATGATTGAAGAGCGCTCTCTAGTAGAAAGTATGCCTACTTTATAATGATGTTTTTTCAACCATTGGAGCAGATCTTCTGCACCATCCACGGGCTGTATGAGGTCGATAAGATGATCTCTTTGATACGAATCATATACATTCATACATTCTTGCGTATCACAATCATGGAAGAACTTCTGCATCATCTTTGTGACGGAAGCGTCAAGAACTTCGAGTTGCATTTCTGGGGTGAATTCACTTTCATGGCCAAACCGAGAAAATACTTCTCGATATGTGGCAAGAATGGCTGGATCAGTCTTTAAAAGAGCACCGTCTAAAGAAAAAAGAATAGCTGGTTTTTGTGATTTGTGTTCTGATTTTTTGTGATTGAAATCTTTTGTCATGAGAAATCCTCACTCTTTCAAAAGCAATATAAATATTGTATTAACAGTATAACGCAATCGATAGCAAATTCCATTGAGATAGTGAATACATAGAGTATGATATGTATATCACATGGAGGTTTTTATGTTAAAAGTATATGGAAGTGAAAAGTGTATTGACTGCGTCAATTTCAAGAAGAATTTAGAACGCTATGGTATTGCGTATACGTTTGTAGAGATTTTCGATAATCTAAAAGATATGAAAGAATTTTTAAAGCTAAGAGATCAAGAAGATGTCTTTTTTTCCGCAAAGGAAAATGGTTCGATTGGAATTCCAGCTGTGGTAAAGGAAGATGGTTCGATTACCTTAGATTGGAAAGGCGTTATTCGTGAGTTGGGATTTGAACCTTTCCAAGAACAGAAGAGTGCTTGTTCTCTCAATGATAGAAGTGGTTGTTAAAAATTACAGCTACTTTTGCGAATCTTCTCTATGGTATAATATTTTGGAATTGTGAAAGGAGAGATCCTGTTTTGTTTAATTATTCGATGAACCTGTCTATGTTGACAGTGAAAACAGTACTACAAGCCGCATTGGATATCTTTGTCATGTGGCTGATTCTTTATTATGCATTACGTTTAGTACGCTCTAATTCCCGTACGATTCAGATTTTTAAGGGAATCTTATTAATTATTGCGGTCGATGTCTTAGCGAAGATATTTGGACTTAGTACATTGGAATTCTTTGCGGATATATTCTTGAACTGGGGCTTTTTGGCAATTATTATTATATTTCAGCCAGAGATACGATCGTTGTTGGAAAAGATGGGTAAATCCAATCTCTTTACACGTATGACAACATTGACAGGAAATGAGAAGGAGAATCTTGTTGATCAGATTGTTACTGCAGTTATGTTACTGAGTAAGGATCAAACAGGGGCTCTCATTTCGATTGAACAGTCACATTCCTTAGATGATTTTATTGCGACTGGAACACCGATGAATTCGGATGTGACAGCAGAGTTATTAACCTCTATCTTTGTTACATCGACACCACTGCATGATGGTGCGGTCATTATTCAAGGGGATAAGATTGCTTGTGCAAGTGCATATTTCCCACCAACAAATTTAGAACTACCATCTCGTTATGGAGCTAGACATCGTGCAGCAATCGGTATTTCGGAAATTACAGACTGCGTTACGATTGTTGTTTCGGAAGAAACAGGTAATGTGTCAATCACAGAAGGTGGAAAAATCTTTACTGTGAATCGAAATCAGTTACGTGATTATTTATTGCGTGTCATCTGTGGAGAAGTGACAGAAGTACATTCCAATGATTCCAATAAAGGAAATGGACAGAGTACTTCGAAACCTTCTATGATGGCAAAATTTGCTGTAAGGAAACAAAATTCGGACGAAGAAAAGATTGAAGTAGAAGAAGTTACACCTGCGCAGGATACAGTTGTGGATAAAGAAATGTCAACTTCTGAGCAAGTTCACAAAGCAGCGGATCAAGAAGCAATTGCGGCCGAAATTAAACTTCCGCATAAAAAGCGTCGTCCAAAGCCAAGTTATCCGACTCAAAATCGTCGTACTTCAACTCGCGTAACAAATACTACAGAAAAGAAAGCGACCGAGAAAAAATCTAAAACAGAATCGATTCAAACGACTACAAAAGTAGAAGTGGAAAATGTTGTACAAAAAACGGAAACTGCGCCAGTGAAACGTATGACCCCAGCAGAAGTACAGGCAGCACGTGAAGCAGCGATGCAACAGCTCTCGCATAAAGAAGAGAGTGTTCCTAAGGCAAAACCGATTTTAAATGATGCCGATCGTAAGTTCGATACAACAAAACTGGATATTTCTAAGATCGTTGGTTTTAATGGGGAGCTGGACCGCCAATTCAAGATGGTGGATCAGATGCCAGAAGATAAAAAGACCTCCGATAAGAATGGAGGTGAAGAGAAATGAACAATCAGGAAAAACAGGATCTTCTAGAAGCAGAAAAGAAGAAAAAAACATCCGAAGATCTTAAGGATGCAAAGACAGAACTAGCCAATAAGATTGCTAAACAGTCTAGTCGCGTAGCGGATTCTTATCGTAATTTTGAGAATGTACTTTATCGTATCATTCGCATGTTCTCTTCCTTTATTGATAAAATATTATTCAATCGGAAACATGGAAAGTTAGTGGCATTTGTATTAGCTGTCATTATGTATATCAGTGTCAACTACAATACGGTTCAGTCTGTTTATACAAATACATTGCGTTCTAGTCGGCAGATTCCAAATGTACCAGTAGAAGTGAACTATAATAGTGATACTTTTGAGGTTACAGGAGTTCCAACTTCTGCAAATATTACGATTACAGGAGATGCGACAAGTGTCACATCTGCTGTTGGTTCTAAAGATGGTAAAGTCATTGCGGACCTAGAAGGATTGACAGAAGGTACACATGAAGTGCGTCTTTCGGGAGAAGGATTTGGAAATAGTGTCAATGTTGTAGTTGATCCGACAACTGTCGTAGTTACTTTAGCAAAGAAGACAACACAACAATTCAATATTTCCTACGACTTTATCAATCAAGATCGCATGGAAGATGTCTATTCTCCAGGTACTCCGGAATTTGAATATACAAAAGTAAATGTTCGTGCCTCGAAAGATACACTGGATTCGATTGCCTTTGTGAAAGCGCTCATCGATGTCTCGGGTCAAAATGCGGATTTTGAACAGGATGCGAAGCTGATTGCGTATGACTCTTCTGGTAATCCTGTTAACGCTGATATTGTACCGAATACCGTTCATGTTAAAGTTCCAGTCACTTCACCGAATAAGTCTGTTCCAATTAAAGTACAAGTAGATGGTACTGTACCAGATGGAAAGGCAATCGATGCGATTACAATGGATCAGCAGACGGTCACAATCTATGGATCGGATACAGTCTTAGCGAATATTGATAATGTTTCGGTTACATTAGATGCAAGTACTTTGACACAGGATTCTACTGTTTTACGTCCCATTATTTTACCAGCTGGCGTATCGAGTGCGAGTATCTCACAAGTAACGATGAATGTGACATTAGGAGACGCTGTCACAAAAACGGTTGCGGAAGTTCCAATCAATGTCAAGAATAATGTGAACCGTTATAAGGCTTCTCAGCCGGATAATATCACAACGGTATCGGTAGAGGTTACAGGTACACAAGCAAATGTAGATGCCATTAAACCAGATAAGATTAATGTCTATATTGATATGTCAGATGCGAAACCAGGTTTGCAAGAATTTACATTGCATGTGGAACAACCAACGGGGGGATTGGTCCAGTATATATTGAAAGATACTTCTTATAAGTTGAATGTATTGGGTGAAGTAGAAGATGCAGGTGAAGAAGGAGTTTCGATAAACGATGACTAAATATTTTGGAACCGATGGCATTCGTGGGAAAGCGAATGAAGGCCTTACCGCTGCACGTGCTTTTCAAGTAGGTAGATATCTTGGCTATTATTTTAGTCGTACAGGACATTCACGTATTGTAATTGGAAAAGATACAAGATTATCTTCGGATATGTTAGAGAGTGCTTTAGCTGCTGGTATTGCATCACAGGGATGTGATGCATATACCGTCGGTTTCTGTCCTACTCCAACCATTTGTTATTTAGCAAAGAATGAAGATTTTGCTTGTGGGGCAATGATCAGTGCAAGTCATAATCCATTCTATGATAATGGAATTAAGGTCTTTTCTACCAATGGTATTAAGTTATCACGTGATATTGAAGAAAAGATTGAAAATTATTTGGATGGGAACGAATCCATTTCCTATGTGACTGGAGATGCAATCGGTAAGATTGTTCCTTATGAACAAGGATTGGAAGATTATTTGAATTGGATTACAAAAGAAGAATTTCCTTTAGATCTTTCTTCTTATCGTATTGCAATGGATTGTGCAAATGGTTCAGCTTCTTATACGGCTGCCCGTGCACTTGAGTTGTTAGGAGCACAGGTTACAGTCATGCATGCGGAGCCAACAGGAACGAATATCAATGAAAGATGTGGTTCGACACATCCAGAAGATTTTTGTGAATTCATGAGATTTCATAAAGGGGAATATGATCTTGGGCTTACCTTTGATGGGGATGCAGATCGTCAGATTCTTGTATCGCCAGATGGTCAGTTATTGAATGGAGATTATATCCTTTATATCCTTGCTCACTATTATAAAGAAGAGGGAACATTGAACGGGAATACTATCGTTACAACGGTCATGGCAAATCTTGGTCTTTGGAAAGCTATGGAACGAGATGGTATCTTTGTAGAAAAGACGGATGTCGGTGACAAGTATGTCTATGAGATGATGTGCAAAAAGAACTATATCGTTGGTGGAGAACAGTCTGGACATATTATTTTAAAGCACCATGCGACTACGGGAGATGGTCTTATGACAGCTCTTGCCGTCTTGAAAGTGATGGTAAAAAGACATAAGACAATTCAAGAACTTATAGAAGGTCTTACCATTTATCCACAATTATTAGTCAATGTAAAAGTATCGGATAAGACACAGGTTATGAATGATCCGGAAATCTGTCAAGCTATAGATGCGGTTGAAAAAGAATTACATGGAAATGGTAGAGTTTTTGTTCGTCCAAGTGGTACAGAACCATTGTTACGTGTTATGGCAGAAGCACAAACAGATGAAATCTGTGATCGTGTTGTTGGATCGATTGCCCGTCTGATTCATAAGAACTATGGTGTGGAGGAAAGTTAATTCTTTGCATATAGAAACAAATACAGAGGTACTTACAACCTCTGTATTTTTTGTAAGTAATTTGTCAAATTAAGTGCAACATCTAATGTGAGTTTATAATT
>CAUWDF010000002.1:0-36894 GCA_963557245.1 uncultured Bulleidia sp. | reverse complement strand
AATTCATGGACTTTTATTTTTTATAAGTGTTGCACTTAAAATGATAATTCATCCAGACAAAAAAAGACAAAGCATTATGCTCTGTCTTCACACTCTTTTGATAATTTTCTCATAATCAAGAAATAAGAACCAATATATAACAATAACTGGAATACCATAATCAATAGATATGCTATCGATGCTCCCGTAATACCAAACGAATGAATCAATAAGATTGATATAACAAAACCAAATACCGAAGATACTAAAAATACAACAAACTGTACAAAAGTATGTCGAACTGTGGTTAATGCAGCTGATAATAATGTACTAATGGAATAGAATATCGCTCCTAAAAGAATGAACATTAATTCATTTCTATAATTGGAAATATCAATATTATAAAGAATATTAAGAACTGGTATACCTAAGAAGAAAGCTACTACAAGTATAGGTAATCCAATACAACCAATCATAAATACAACTTTCTGAACTGTCTTACGGAACTTCTGAATCTGATTGTCCACAAAGAAAGACGCAAGCTTATTGAGAACTGGTTGAATAATATATTGTACCGCTAAGCTCAAAAATGTAGCTGGCATCAATATGATACCGAAAACAGCCTGTAAAGAGGAGTCTACCCGTCCATCTAAAGCATACTTAGGCGCATTGACTAAATAAATGGATAAGAACAGGATTGAAAAAGCAAAGAAGCCAGATTTAAAGATCTTCATTGATTTCTTAAAAGAAACCGGATCCTTCGAAATACATTTCCGTGCTTTTGGAATATCATAAATGAATAAGATCAATAACCAAATCAGATCCAAGCATGCACAAGCAATTACTAAATTACGAGTCAAAAGATCTACTACAAAGAATGTAAGCACAGAAAGAATAGCTTTTATAAATAAGGAGAAACCAACCTGATATAACCGACTATTCTTCTGCAATATACCATAATAGACATCCGCTAACATTTCTAATATCTTCATCAAACACAATTCAAATACAACTATCATCTGGAATCGATCATATTTCATGATCATCCCATATCCTACAACAATCAGAATTGCTAAAAAGGAAGTGAAATAGCGATGTAAGATATACTCTCTATCATTGAATTCTCCACTGGTATCTGTAACTTGGAAAACTCTTCCTTCATAACCCGCCAACAAACAAAATAGACATGCCAACGAGAAGGCTAATGTAAAGACCCCTGAGTCTGACATCCCATTCAATCTAGTAACAATAATCATAAAGAATAACGAATTGAACGAATTAAAAGTTGTTCCAATCGCATTCCATAAGACATTTTTCTTCATATTATTCATTCGATTGTTCTCCATTCTAGAATGAAATCGATGAATACAGTATTGAAATTTTATTAAAGAAACATGCAAATAGGAAAAGAGATGTAATAAGAACTTTCTGACAACTAAAGTCTCAGTACTGATTCAACTTTACAACGAGAATCTTTCGATTCCTTTTCCCCACCACTTATTGCTTACTACTATTTATTACCGATAAATAATTTTAAATAAACATAGGAACCTGCATTTAATATCTTACGCATCAATACACTTAACTGATACTCTAATCCATTAATATGTAAAATATCTCTATGCTTATCTAATAACATCTTATGTTCATCCACATAGGCTTTTCTTTCTGTACTAAGTACTTTCCCTGTATTGGAATCATTACGTAAACGGAAATAATTTAATGGCTCATGAATGACATATACATCTCCAAGACAAGCTACATCCATAAAGAAGTTATAATCTAAGATATATTTAAAGTCCGTATCAAACCCATGCACTTTTTCCAATACACTTGCACGGAATGTATTATTCAATGGTGCTCCAAATAAGTTCTTACGTAAGATACATGCTTTCGCAATTCTCTTACCATCCGTAAGACCTTCTTTGGAATAACGATGATAAATACCTTTTGTATGACCTTCTAAATCACGGAACTGTGTCTCACTTTCCGCAAGAACTGCGGTAGGATGATCGAGAAGAGCCTGTACTTCTTTTTCCAAAGCATTCGGTGCAAGCATATCATCTGCACAGATTAGCTTAATGAATTCCCCTTTGCAATGACGTAAACAATTGTTCCAGTTTCCGCTCATGCCAAGATTCTTTTCATTGATATATAAATGGATACGTGGATCTTCAAAAGAACGAACGACCTCAACAGTCTTATCTTTCGAATGATCATCACATATAACAAGTTCTAGATTGGAATAGGTCTGATCTAAAATACATTGAATGGTTTCGGCAATATAATCTTCATTACAATAGGCCGGAATACAAACACTTACTAATGGTTTCGTATCACTCATTATTTTTCTCCTTCGTATCCTTCTTTATTTCTTTTGTATTTCCATTAATCTGACTCTTTAAGATAGAGATTTCCTGTACCAAAAGAGTAATTTTTTTATTTTGTCCTGAAACAATCGCGGTCAGAACAATACAGATGATAAATGTCAATATGAACAGTACACCAACAATAAAATTCGATGGAATCTGAAATCCAATCATCTGTGTCATATCAACTAACCAATGTGGTAAGAAGGAACAACACAATAACACGAGTGATACAAAGAACCAGATCAAAGAATATTTCACTGGAAATCTTTCTTTCTTCAACATTACAATGGTCAGAACAAATATACCAATCGCAACAAGAAGTAAAGACAAACTTAATTTACTACTCATTTTGTATACCTCCTCAAGCCAATAATCAGAATATTCAGAATAACATTGATCATATAATAAACAGATTTAAAGGATGAAATGGAAGATGTTCCTGCTTCTCTTTCATGCATCATAACGGATACTTCTTCTAAACGATATCCCTTCTTCAAAAGCTCTGTTGTCGTGATTGGCTCTGGATATTCAATTGGATAATTCAAAGCAAAATCCTGAATGATATCTTTTCCAACTGCGCGAAATCCAGAAGTCGTATCCATAACTTTTTTTCCTGTCACAAGACGAATAAAAAAGGAAATCAGTTTGATACCCATACGACGTGCGGCAGAAGACTGAAAGTTTCCTTCTTTTTCTTCCACAAAGCGAGAACCAATAACAAATTCCGCTCTACCGTCGATAATAGGACGACAGATATTTTGCACATAGTTCACATCATGCTGACCATCCCCATCGAACTGAATGGCAATATCATATCCATGTTCATAAGCAAACTTATAGCCTGTCTGCACAGCACCACCAATGCCTAGATTATGTACGAGCTGTACATGAGGAATCGCATTCTGCTTTAGGATTTCTTCGGT
Organism: uncultured Bulleidia sp.; assembly: GCA_963557245.1. GTDB lineage: Bacteria > Bacillota_I > Bacilli_A > Erysipelotrichales > Erysipelotrichaceae > Bulleidia. The sequence continues at coordinate 33,620 of CAUWDF010000002.1, read as the reverse complement.
ATGATCTTTCGAACCATCATTAATTACAATAACATCGAGAGGATCATGTGTTTTATTGTACTCTACAATGGATTGATATGTATTCAGAATACTATCCTGTTCATTGTAGGCTGGTATTACCAATAATATTTTCATATTTACCTCAGTTTCTACTTAAAGACTTCATTTCTCAAAAAGATCTGAAATCTCATTTTTAATTATCTCACGGACTGACTTCAAATTGCAAGTTTCGATAAACCCCAAACAAAAAGGACAACGCTATGCGATTGTCCTCCGTAAAATTACTGTTCCACTAATTTACCAATCAATACATAACGACCATCTTCCACATTATAGGAACATGTACTTAACATCATCATTTTGTCCTGTGGTGTAATCGTCTGTTCCGAAGTGAAAGTAGAGTCACGCAAGAAACGATTGACATAGTTCATATATGCATCATCCGATTCGAAGTTGGTCTGTACATATTCTTCCGAACCTGTTGTATAAATTCCTGCAACTGGATACATAACATATGTTTTTCCTTCTGTATAAATTTCAATCTGTTTATGTGCGTTATAGTAAGCCTGATCTTTATATTTCACTACATCTGCAAACATCGTTCCATTACGCATATGGTGTGCATAAAGAACGGTATTCGTATCATTAAAACCATCGTTTCGATAATCAATGAAGACACAACCGCTATGGTTATATTCTCCTGTGAATAGATGATCGAGATAATACGAATTATCCATTCCTTGTACAATTGGATAGTTAATTGCGGAATCCGCAAGATAGACCCAACCTCTAAAGTCTGGATTTGTATTCTTTAAAGCCTCAAAGTTAATGGAGATTGCTGGAGAAAAGGATTCCTCCTGTGGCTGTCCTTCTTCATTCGGTGCTGGTGGCGCTACTTCAACTGCATTTTCTGCAATTTCTGCATAAGCATTATCGGAATCCTTATATTCTTTTAAAGAGAGATATAAGTTATAACCAGAAAATGCCGCAATACCAATTGCAATCACTATAATAATATCTAATAAGATGTTACCAAACTTTGTTAATTTTTTTGTTTTCTTTTTCTTTGCCATATGGCTATTCTACAACGAACAAATCATAAATGAAACAGTGTTCCTAGAAGTGAATCTGAACTTTATCTGAACTATACAAGAACCAAATAAAAGAATCTCTTAGGAGATTCTTACATCAAACTTGTCATATATTGGAATATATTCAAGATTGCCGGGAACTGTACAAGCAAAATAGCCCCAATACAGAACGAACACATATATGGCTTTAACTTCTTTAGAGCACCATTGGAAATACCAACTAAAAGAAGCAAAGCAACTGGAATAAAGTATCTACCTTGTACTCCCAATGTAACAAAACTACCGACTGGTGTCCAATGCAGATAAAGACCTAATATAATGAACATACTTAACAATAGACCGACTACAAGGATCCAAATCCTAGAGCCGCCCTTACACTTTTCATGTTCTACAGAAGCAACCGAAAATAACAAAAGATAGAAGAAAAGGATAGAAAACGCATTCAATGAAATTTCTAACCATCCAAGGTTACTAATAAAAGAAGAGATATAAAAAGGCATCATTGTAATGAAGGTAGATTGATACATACGAATAATATTCTCTGGTTTGCTTAATAAGAATTGCATCTGTGCGGTTCCATCTACTTTACTCGTAATCAGATATTCTTTGATGGAAGGCACCGTTTCCGCTCCTGCAGCTAATTTTAAGGAGAATACAAAAAGGATACCAGCCCCCATCATTCCAAGTAAGAAATGTAACCAATTCTTCTTAGGCATGCGGAATAATTTTGGAACTAATAACAGATAGATACCAAATAATGTAAAGTAGACATACTTTGCAATCAACACCCCTCCGATTAATGTCATAACAACATAAATATCTTTAACTTCAATTTCTTCTTTTTCGTATAGATAGAAGAAATAGGCTACAGCAAAGATACAAAAACTATCCAGCCACATATCTGCCGAGAAAGAAATTCCTTGTTGTATCAACATTGGATTAAAGTAGAATACAAATACCAACCACTTATATTTTGGAATGATCTGAATTGCTTTATAACCAATATATAAGAATAATAAGAAATTAAAGAACCTACCTAAATAATACGAAAGATAAATTGAAAAATGCAATATTCTACCAATCCACAATCCAAGTGCCGGCACAATATAGATTAAGAAGTTATAGGAACAAGCAGAGTCATAAACTACATTCAATGTTGTATCAGCCCCAATATAAAAGGATTGCAACAGATCATGGACCGTTTCAATTCCTTTTACAGAATAATCCCCATATGTGACACCACGAATATCTGCCGAGAAATTCAACATCGATGTATTAAAAGCCTTCATAAAATGAGACTGTTCATCTGGCACAAAATCCGGATATAACAAGAACATATATACAATCCCTAGTGGAATCATATACGTCAGAAACAACATTTCTGTCTTTTTTCTATATAAAAAGGTGTTGTACACAATAAGAGCGGATACTAAAACCCCACTCACTGTGGTTAAAAAAGCAGAAAATAAATTCAAGTGATGATAAAAATCAATCGAATCAATCATCACAAGAAACGATACCATACATACAATCGACCCTATCATTTCCCCAACAAATAAATAAGCAGGGGACTTCTCAAATGTTAAGCTCTCTTCTTTTTCTTTCTTTCGTAAATAAATGAAAGTAAAAGAGATGCCTATCAGAATGAGGGGCAATATGCATAGGCATAAAAGTATCTTACTCATTACTATCTCCTCTCAAAAAAACGCAATTCTTTTATATTATCTCATATCCTTTCAAAAACTGACAACTGATAACAAAATACCTGGTCTAAAAGACCAGGTATCCTTATATAGATTCTTTGTTTTCGTTATTTTTCCACTTCCCGCGCAAGTAATTGGCGTAAGAGAACTGTTCTTGGCAGCGTTTTGTAACTTCAAAAGAGGTACGGAATATTTCTTTAAAGCTCATTTTATCTGTCTTCTCTTCTTGATAACGACGATGCTGTAATAACTTCTTATCACAGAAATAGACACGACCTACTTTCTCTGCCATCAAGCCAATCCATTGGTCATGACGTACAATATCACGTGGAATTGGATTGATCATCTTTACAAGATCATTGTGGAATGCAAGACAACAACCATCATAACTATTATTGAGAAGATTATTTAAGAAACCTTTTTTTACATTAAAATCCTGAAAAGTTGTTAAATTCGTTTCGTTTAGTTCTTCATCGGTATACTGACTATCATGCATAACGAGAATCGCTCCTGTATCATGGAAACAATTCATAACCGTCTTGACCTTATTTTCTGTCCAAACATCATCTTGATCCGCTAAGAAGATATAGTCTTTGGTACAATGCCGAATTGCATTCTCATAATTTGAAATAACACCTTTTTCTGCACAACTAAAGATCTTGATCAATGGTAATTGACGCGAAGCATCTTGAATCATTTCTAAAGTATCATCGTCCGATTCATTATAGGAAATAATAATCTCATCCTCTTTATGTAAGTTACGAATAATGGAATTTAATTGTTGCTCGATATACTTTTCGCCATTGCAAACTGCCATAGCAACTGAAATACTCATGTCATCCTCCGCATTTAAAATTGACCTATTCAATCAGGAATCTGTATCCGAATCGGTATTGAAACTACCTTCTGGCATCTCTTCCTGCGTCAAGATATCCCCATCGACTACCGCATCCACAACCCGTTTTGCAAATGCAATCTGGTTCGGATATGGATATACAACAGACAGTGCCTGTCCTGGCACGGAAGCACAATATTCCATGCCTGTGGTACCCTCAATATGGTATTTTACTATATTCCAGCTGATTTTTTCATCTAATTGTTTCTGAATGAGAGCGTACATCGAATCACTTGCAATATTTGTCAAGAAATAATCTTTAATTTGATTCAAAATCTTATTAAAAGCTAATATTCCATCCGGACTTGTAATCTTATCGATCAATGCTTCCAAGACAATTTGTTGATGCATATTTCTACCAAAATCTCCATCTGGAAGATTTTTTCTTTCTCGAACATACATCAATGCCTGCACGGAATTCAAATGAAGTGGTCCTTGATCGAAGAACTGTCCATCAATCGCTTTGAATGCATATGGATTTTCGATTGTGATACCATCTAAAGCATCAATGATCATCATAAATGTATCAAAGTTTACAAGAATATAGTTCTGTACATCTACATCTAATACTTCCCCAATACCTTTCATTGTATTATCAAGACCAGATAGACCTAGATGTGTCAACTTGTCTAGTTCACCATCATATTCCGGATTTGGAATAAAGGAATCACGTGGCAAGTTAATCATCGCAATCTGATGCGTATTCGGATTAACGGTCACTGTCATATCGACGTCCGTTCTACCCTTTAAGGAAAGAGAGCCTGTCTGATCATTACCACCAATAAAGATTGTGAATGGCTTACGTGTCATTGGTACTTTTACAGTTTCTGCTGCAGAATTCTGAATTGTTCTTTCAATGGTTCCAATAATCTGCGTATCTTGCTCAAATGTCTCATAACCTGCCATATCACTTAATACAGAAGCATACGAATCTGCCATGATCATAATATCGACATGATTATGATAGAGTTGTTCTGCTGCTTCTCCGATTGTCTCTCGATCAACAACTTGAACCGTCTTACCACACTTTTCATTAATTTCTTTTAAAGCATAGTTCTGATCTTCCAGATCGACTGAGACCATCGAACCAAATCGAGCATCCGCATAATTCGCAATATCAATTGTATCGCCTTCTTCTGGAACAACAAACGCATTGGTAAACAGATCACTATGCGCATCACGATATTCTTGTTTCATAACATATAAATTGATACGTACAACATTCCCCGATAAAGCATTAAATAAAGAACTTACTTTCGCTTCTTCATACGGCAATAGCACAGAACCAACAAATAGAATAAGAGATAAAACTATATTGATACTTTTTTGAAATGAACTTTTACGGAAAGCGGATGTAAAGATACCTGTTCCAATTAAAAGAATCGCTAATAAGAATAGAACAAGCATCTTCCAACTCTTTGGAAACATTGGCATGCGGAAGAAAGTGAGCATGAATACAATACAAGAAATCAATAATACAATCCAATAGAAATGAGTAGATAATTTCTTTTTCTTTTTTTTCTTCTTCGATTGTGACATCTTGTTTCTATCATCCATGTCATATGTCTGATTTCTATTTTTTATTTTCTTTTTTTTCATATTTTGAACTACCAATCATAAAAATAACCCTGCAAGATTACTTCCCACTTCGTTCAGATAGATTCTTTGGAAACTGTTCATGCAAACTCTGCACAACATCTTTTCTTTCTCTTAAACGCTGAATATACTCCTTCTCTAGAACATGCATATATTTTGCTTTGGTCGCAAGTGGAAGACGGTTTCCAGAAATTGCTTCATCATGACGACGATAATACATCAAAATTCTTGGCATCATAATGACATTTCCAGCTTTCTCAGCTAATATACCAATCCATTGATCATGCATCGCTACATTTTTAGGAAAAGGTAAGATCAACTCCTTCAATTCTTTTCGAAAAGCCATACAACTACCCTGATATCCATTTTTAATCCAGTTATAGAAACGATTCGGATGAACATTACGCACCGAGAATAAATCTTTATCACTTGGATGAAGATGTGCATCTGTATAACGACAATTATGCATGACTAGAAGTGCTTGTTCTTTCTCAAATACTTCTTTAATGGAAGATACTTTATTTTCCATCCAAACATCATCTTGATCGGCTAAGAAAATAATTTCTTTCCGACACTTCTTTACAGCATTCTCAAAATTAGCAATAATGCCTTTCTTTTCAAAGCGGAATACATGTACAAAAGAATACCGATTTTCATATTCCGTTAAAACATCTAAAGAACGATCATCCGATGGATTACAGGAAACAATCAGTTCATCATCTTCCGTCAGTTGACAAATAATGGAATCCATCTGTTCACGTAAATATTTTTCGCCATTATAGACGGCCATAGCAACTGAAACATTCATTCTTGTTCCTCCCATTTTGATAGAATCGTATCGACATTCTTTTGGAATACTTTTTCTTCTAATGCTGTATTGAAATAGCTATGTACATTCTTACAGTATTGCTCATATTGTTCATCTGTCATATGTAACAAGCTATCCACAACATCTAAAATGGTGCGATTCTGTATATTCAGACCAATCTGTTCTTCATGTACGGCTTTCCATGTATCCCCTTGAATCGTATTGATTAAAGGAAGACCATACTTCATATAGTCTAAAGACTTCATTGTAAGACCTACAAATACACTTTCCTTCATAATATTGAGGCCAAAATGATCTCTACAATAGATGGATGCTTTCTTTTCCGCATCGTATACAAAGCCATGATATGTATATGGAATCTGTACTTCCTGTAATTTTTGTAAAAGACTGTCCTTCTGTTCTCCACCACCGATAATCTCGAGGAAGACCGAACGACGTGTTGCCAAAGAAGAAAGGAAATTCACAATCAGATCAATATCAATAATATTATTGATAGAACCACAGTATAAGAAACGAATCTCTTTCTGTAAGGAACAAGCGAAAGAAGGAATTCGTTCTTCTTTTTGACATAGACGTAATGTTTGAATCGGATGACTCGTATGCTTCTGTAATTCTTCTTGAAACATTTGGCATTCAGCTGTAATCAAATCCGCACAATCCATATACGAATCCCTTACATAACGCCATTGGTTCAATATCGGTGCAGCTATCTTCTTAATCTTTGCACCGACTGGAAGCGTCTCTGGCCACATATCAAATACATCAAACCAAACTTTTACTTCCGAATGTCTTTTCTTATATTTTGCAAAGTGCTTGACCATACTATTTGGTGGCACAATAACATATATTAACGAAACATCCGGTTCTTCTTCGGCTTTTTGGACACAATCTTTTGCAAAACGTGCATAGGAATGCATTCTCTGAACGGATAAGTTCTTTTCATACTTTTCCGCATGAAGATAAATAAAATCTTTCTTTTTCTCTTCGATATATTTTTTCTGCATATGACTGAAATCAGACACAAATATTTTCACTTCATATCCATGTTGTATCAGTGCTTTCTGAATATACGAAGTACGTATCGTATAGTTATTATGAGTATCAAATATTAGTGCTTTTTTCATATAGATACCTTCATATTATTTTGCATTGTCACCTTCCACAATGGAATCATCACGCCACACTTTTGAAATAGTGCCAAAGAAACACTTCATATCAAATCCAAAGCTTTCTTTCTGCACATATTCCCCATCTAGTGCTGCTTTTTTAGCAAGAGGAATCTCATCTCGGCCATTGATCTGTGCCCATCCTGTGAGACCTGGTCTAACATTATTTGCGCCATATTGATCTCTTTCCGCAATCAGAACATCCTGGTTCCATAAGGCAGGTCTTGGTCCGATCACTGCCATATTACCGACAAAAATATCCCAAATCTGGGGAAGTTCATCTAAACTATGCGAGCGGATGAACTTACCTACTTTAGTAATATACTGATCAGGGTCATGTAACATATGTGTAGGTACATCATGAGGTGTACACATCTTCATACTTCTAAATTTATGTAAATAGAAATATTCTTTATTTCTGCCAATACGTTTCTGTACGAATAGTACTGGTCCTGGATCTTCTACTTTGATTGCAATCGCAATCACAGCAAGAACCGGACTCAACACAATCAGTCCACATAAAGATAGAACAATATCAATTCCTCTCTTTACATAACGGTCATAAAAACTTGGTTTATATTCTATTTCTCCGCACGCTTCTAAGTGTCCTTTGACACCATCTGCGTTTCTCTTATCTCGATTATCTTGAACAAATTTTACTCTTTTTCCTACAAATGGATTTGTATCAATTTTACGCATGCAATAGTCCTTTCTGATAGTATTTCAATTATAACATTAATTGTTTTTTAACGTCCGTGGTCTCAAAGAAATGAATAAAATCATAAGAAACTCTTTATATATTCATTTGTTTTTCACAAGAATCTTTTGTTTTAGATAAAAAAACAGAGATTACCAAATGTCATTAAGTTAAGCAATGACAAGCCATCCAGATAAAAAAGTCTGGATGGCTTTCTTCTTTCAAAGTACGATAAAAACCTATCGTATTGCTACTATCATTTGAAGGATATAATAGAATAGTTAACCATACCGATAGTTAAATGAAATCGGAGATTTGGGCTTTAATCTCCGGTCCTTATGTCGATTAAGGCGAATCGGCAGTATCTCCTTGGCTATCAGTGATTCGATATCGGGTGGATTCTTTCTACCTTTTTCTCTTATTTGTATAGGATTGCTTACTCTACTGCAGAAATTATATAGGATCAGCTTTGCATAAATCTCCTGCTCTATTAACACTCTTTTCTTTGAATGCAGAGTGTTAAGATCAAGATGATATTTCAGTTCACGATAGCTCGTTTCGATCTCCCATCGGAGAGGATACAGTTCTTTGATGTCCTGCATATTAAATTCGGATTCATCTTAATTCGTGACGATGCTTTCTTAGGTATCATCGCTTATCTTGAAACAGACAACACGGCACTCAAAGTCAAAATAAGGATTTTCATCAAAAAAATCGAATCGTTGATTCTGTGGGACGAACTTATATATTTCTGGATGAGATTTGATCTCAGTCGTCTGTTTTGGGGTCAAAGTACGACGGACACGCATATCGAATTCTGTATCGGGAAAAGGACCAAAACTCCGTAATATATTAGTTCTAGAATGAATGGCCTTTACTCTGATCAGATATTTGCTTTTTCTTTCTACATGTACAAAAGAATTGATGGATTCGTAGCCTCTGTCTGCAATGAAAATGGCTCTAGGCCCATGATATCTATCCCGATTTCATTGAATGCATCATCTTCATTCATGACGGCATTTCTTTGAAGAATGATATCATCATAAGTACCTTCCAGCAGATCATGGCTCGTATTTAGATGATAGGCTGAAAAGGCTTTATCAGAATTGTTCACTGTATATAGAGTGGTTCTGTTATCTTTGATGGCGTTACTGATAGGTAAGACAGAACCATCGATAGCGAGAAGGCGGTAGCCTTTATGAAGAATGGTCTTTTCCGTCCGCTCGTTGAACATGTTGAGCAATGTGTGGAACGCATCTGGCGAGTCACAAATTGTTTGTTGTACTCATTTGCTATAGCACATATCAAGTATAAAAAACTTCTATCTCCGATAGTTCCTGCTCCTGCAAGTGAAGATTTTGATGATGAAATGATTAGGCTTATTGCTTTAAATTCTGAAGATATTACAAAGTATCCTTGGACGAATATCGGTGCAGGAATTCTCTTTGCAGATTTTTATGAAAACTGTCTACGCTATGTGTCTGAGCGAAAATCATGGTTTTATTACGAAAACGGCATATGGAAACAGGATGTCAACGGATTAAAAGCTATGAAGTTATATATGAATCTTGCAAATCTTCTACATATGTATGCTTTGAAAATTACAGACGATCATAAACGAAAAAGCTATATGGACTACTCCAAAAAATGGCAGTCACATGGGTGCAGAGTCAATATTCTAAAAGATGCACAGGTGTATCATCCCATTTCCGTATCAGAATTTGATTTCGATCCATATATCTTCAACTGTAAAAACGGAACACTTCGTGTGGATACTTTTGAATGTCTGGAGCATAAAAGCAGTGATAAATTAACGAAAATTTCCAATGTCATATATGCCCCAAATGCCAAAAGCCATAGATGGAATGAGTTTATCTCAGTGATCATGTCCAGTGATAAGGAAGAAGCAAAATTTCTATTGAATGGAAATTCTGTGTGTGAAGATGAAAGATTGATAAATGGAAGGAATATAGATCTTAATTGTGGATGTTCCTCAGAATCTTTGCAAGTGAAGTGATTATGAACTTTAAGAAGCCATGCGATTCAAAAAAAAGAGGAGCGCACTTTTTTGCGTTCCTCTATCAATTGTCATTTCTTAACTGAATGACATTGAGGGATTACCTGCCTTCTTGTATCTCTACACATGCCATCTGATGATTGATTGGTTCTACTTCCGTTGGTATCTCCATTGAATCATCCTTACGACATGTATGACGTGAAACGTTCGTAAAATAAGCATCTAAACCAACATTCGCCACCAAAAGAACGGCTAATCCAACTTTCCATATCTCTTGACCATAACGATTCTTTAATGTAATAAAGACCATACCGAACAGTAAGAAAAATACAATCACAAAGCTATAATAATCAATCTTTCCAACTCCTCCGCAGAGTACCATAAATACAATTGTCGCTAACCAGCCCCACACAACAGCATCATAGTGATAATCCGCAAAATGCGAAAGAACCAAACCACTCACCAGAACTAAGAAAGGTAACACCATGAATAACCACTCCCCATTGACATTCATAAATCCCAATGGGCTATGTTCGATTGCTGGTAATAGCACAATACTGATTCCAAATAAAAGAAATGCACTCGTATACAAGAATGGATGTTTTCCATTCTGTATCTTTTCTACAAAGAACAAAATACAGAAAGATGGAAATAAAGAAGAGAAGAACATTGGATTTGCATCACCATATACAAGTGTTGATTTCGAAAGATTATTCGAGAATACATGTAAGAAGTTATTTATCCAATTCTGAATCGTATAATCTCTACTCACATCTCCTACCACAAGAGAAGGTGAAACAATTACCATTTGCAATAGACCACCTATCAAAAAGCCTAATAGAACAGCAATCCCTACTTTAATCCAACGCATCATTTTGGCTTTTAGCGTTGTCTTCTTTCCTTCTAGATTAATACGGAAGAATAGATAGAGCACAACAACCAACAGAATCTTACAACAGATATCGGAACGAAATAAGAAACATCCGGCTATGACAAATGGCAAAAAGAATAGAACGCTCCACTTCTTGCACAGTTCTTCCACGAGCCAGAAAATCAAGAAGATGTAGAGTGTCACTGTCGCAAGCATAGGATTTTGTCCACACAACATCATATATCCACTAAAAGACAACATATAAGAAGCTAAGACTCTACCATAGGATGTAACAGATTGGAACTGGCTTAAGAACAGGTATCCAAATGTACCAAGCAGTAAAATTTTAAGCATCTGCATCCAGCCAAACATATAGAGCAACGTTGTATCTGTCATATGTCCTGCCATAGAGAATAGTACAAGATTGAATGGATCTAGCACAATCTCATGTGGCATATTCCAAATGGATAATCCTGTCGTACGTATTTCCTCTAAAACGTGGAAGAAAGATTCCATATAAAGTGGATAGGAACCTGTACTATTATCTTGGAAAATATAATAGTGAGAACCGCTCCAATAAGGCCAGAAAATAATACCTAATGTCAATAATGTCAAACATAGATAGAGAAGATACGGATGTTCTTGGAAGTAGGTGATTCCTCTCTGGAGCCCAGGATGTCGTTCCATAAATTTCGATACTTTATCTTTTTTCCATGCTAAGAAAAAAACACTTCCCACAAATACAAAGATTCCAACTATGAGCAAGACATGAGAGAACTGCATCGTCATATCACCAAAAATAGCAGTATATAAATAATCGGATACGGAATCCGGATCTGTTAGAATCGATTGAATCGAAAAGGTAAGTCCTGGCACATTTCCAAAATCCATCCGAAATGTCTGAAAGGTTTCTGGTGTAGACACATAGATTCTCTTCTGGTGTGCTGCAACCGGAACACGTACACTCTTTTCTTCTGTAAAGGAACGATCGTCCTGGCCATAATACAACTGTAACGTCCAAGGACGATCCTGTCCCTCTGCCAGATTGATTTCGAGTACCGATACTTCCTGATCTAAATTTTTCTTTAATACAAGATAAGGATCTTCGGTATCGGTATACCACGATTCATTTCGATTGGTCATATTCGCACTTGCAAAAGCATCTTCGGTATAAATATCTTCCGCATGATCCGAGTGCGCAATGGTTCGTAACGCAGATAGCTGGATTCCCGAAGCAGCTTTCATCAAAAACACAACAATAAAGACTAGAAGTACCCAAAGACCATAATGTTTCTTTTTCTTCTCGTTATTTGTGAGCATTCAAAATACCTCCTGCTGAATCAATTATCGCAAGTAGAACGCCCCACCCATGAACATTTACTCGAGCAATACCACCCAGTTTATGATTTTAAAATGCTATATACGCAGTCCCCCACATATATAGCATTTTGTTTCTTATAATGACATTTAAATTACTTTTCAAACTTAAATGTATGAGAGAGTCCTTCCCACTTCTGATCCTTATCGGATAAGTTGATTGGTGTACCATCTTCTAATGTATAGCCTTCGCCAGATGCTGTACCCTTATATTCACCTTTGAGATGTGGCCATTCAATACCGATTTCTGGATCATTCCATGCAAGTCCACCTTCATCATTTGCATGCCAGAAATCATTTACTTTATAACAGAATTCTGCCTCATCACTTAAGACAAGGAAACCATGTGCAAATCCTTCTGGAATTAAAAACTGTTTCTTATTTTCTGCTGTCAGTTCTACACCGAACCACTTTCCATATGTTTCGGAATCGGAACGTAAATCAACAGCAACATCAAATACAGAACCACGTACTACACGAACAAGCTTGCACTGTGGGAAGTGTTTCTGAAAATGTAATCCACGTAAGACACCCTTTGTACTCATAGACTGGTTGTCCTGTACGAACTGGATATCAAAACCAGCTTCCTTCATATCATTTTCATTATATGTTTCCATGAAGTAACCACGTTCATCCCCATGAACAGCTGGTGTAATGATGCAAAGCCCTTCAATACCGCCTACATTCTTTTCTACTTTGATCTGTCCCATATTATAAGTTCTCCATATCTAATTCATCTATATAACGTTTTACAGCATCCTGCCATGTTGGTAATGGCTTAAAGCCATTTTCCACAAGCTTTGCTTTATCAAGACGTGAATTGAATGGACGTGCCGCTTTACTTAGACCATACTCTTCTGTCGTTACTGGAGTCACTTTTGTTGTATAACCGGCAATACGATAGATTTCTTTTGTGAAATCATACCAAGAAATATAGCCACCTTCATTCGTTGCATGATAGTAACCATACTTATCTGTCTCAATCATATCCACTAATAAGCGAGCAAGATCTAATGTATAAGTTGGTGTTCCAATCTGATCATTGACAACTCTAACTTCATCATGGTTCTTACCTACCTTGAGCATTGTCTTGATAAAGTTCTTACCATTCTTACCAAATACCCAGGCAATACGAACAATGAAATACTTGTCTAATGTATTTGCGACCGCAAGTTCACCTTCCAGCTTTGTTTCACCATATACATTTAATGGCTTATAATCTTTGCAATCTGGCTCCCATGGTTCTGTGCCCTGTCCATCAAAGACATAGTCCGTAGAAATATAGACCATCTTGGCATCAACTTTCTTAGCTTCTGTTGCAATATACTGTGTACCTGTAGCATTGATTGCACGTACTTTCGCAACCTTATCATCATCTTCTGCAAGATCAACAGCAGTCCAAGCTGCACAGTGAACTATGACATCTGGATGAATCTCTTCGATCACTTTCGCAACTGCTTCTTCGTTTGTAATATCTAATGAAACATAAGGTGCATTGCATACTGCAGTGCCATCCTGAACACCAGAATAAGATTCCGCAATATCGGATCCAATTCCTTCATATCCGCGAGCAGCTAGTTCATTCATGACATCATGACCAAGCTGTCCACCGACGCCGGTAACAAATACCTTCATCGTATTTCCTCCTATCTATTAGTCAATTACTTCTTTTTTGCCATACATTTCAGCATAGTAGTTCTGATAATCACCGGAAATGATATCTTCCCACCATTCTTTATTATCAAGGTACCACTTAATTGTCTTCTTGATACCATCTTTAAACATTGTTTCTGGTAACCAACCAAGTTCCGCATGAATCTTTGCCGGATCGATCGCATATCTCTGGTCATGACCCTTACGGTCTGTAACATGTTCAATTAAGGATTTTGGCTTACCAAGTTCCTGAAGAATGATCTTAACGATATCGATATTACGCATTTCGTTATGACCACCAATATTATAAACTTCACCAACTGTACCCTTACGGATAATGAGATCAATCGCCTTACAATGGTCTTCTACATATAACCAGTCACGAACGTTGATACCTTCTCCATAGACTGGAAGTTTCTTATCCGCAAGAGCGTTCGCAATCATAAGTGGAATCAACTTTTCTGGGAACTGGTATGGACCGTAGTTATTGGAACAACGAGAAATTGTTGTTGGAAGTCCAAATGTACGATGATAAGCATTGACTAAAAGGTCAGCACCTGCTTTCGAAGATGAATATGGGGAAGATGTATGCAGAGGCGTATTCTCTGTGAAGAAAAGATCTGGACGATCTAATGGAAGATCTCCATATACTTCATCTGTAGATACCTGATGATATCTCTTAACACCATATTTTCTAGAAGCGTCCATCAATACAGATGTACCAATAATATTTGTTTCTAAGAATACTTCTGGATTCTCAATGGAACGGTCTACATGAGATTCTGCCGCAAAGTTAACAACGATATCTGGCTTTTCTTCTGCAAAAATACGATCGATTGCTTCACGATCACAGATATCTGTCTTATAGAACTTGAACTGTGGGTTATCCATGACATCTTTTAATGTCTTGAGGTTACCAGCATATGTTAATTTATCAATGCAAATAATACGATCTTCTGGGTGTTCCTTTAATTCCAGAAATACAAAGTTGGATCCAATAAATCCTGCACCACCTGTAACAATAATATTCATATTTATTATTCTCCTTTATTCTGTTTTGTGATAGGTCCTTGAATTGCATTCGAAGCTAAACTTTTTAAGTAATCCCCATAAGGGCTCTTACCATAAAGATCTGCAGATTCCAAAAGTTTTTCCTCATCAATCCAATGATTATAATAGGCAATCTCTTCTGGAACCGAGATACGGATTCCTTGAATATGCTCGATGGAACGAACATAGTTTGTAGCTTCGGCCATAGATTCAATTGTACCTGTATCAATCCAAGAGAAGCCTCTACCTAATACCTGAAGATCTAATTCCTGTTTTTCCAAGTAAATCTTATTCAGATCTGTGATTTCATATTCTCCACGTGCGGATGGTTTTAACTGTTTTGCGTATTCCACAACACGATTATCATAGAAATAAAGACCTACAACTGCATAATTTGACTTTGGCTCGGATGGCTTTTCTTCTAAAGAGATGACTTTACCATTCTCGTCAAATTCCGCAATACCGAAGCGTTCTGGGTCATTGACATACTTACCAAAGATTGTCGCTCTACCATTTTCATCGGCATCTTTCACAGCGTTACGTAACATACGTCCAAAATGATTTCCATAGAAGATATTGTCTCCAAGAACAAGACATACATTATCCTCTCCGATAAACTCTTCACCTAATACAAAAGCCTGCGCAAGACCATTTGGTGTTTCCTGTACTTTATACTCAAAATGAACACCAAACTGTGATCCATCTCCTAAAAGACTTTCAAAATTAGGCAAATCGTGAGGAGTAGAAATGATAAGAATGTCACGAATTCCGGCTAACATTAATGTACTGATTGGATAAAAGATCATTGGTTTATCATAGACTGGAAGAAGTTGTTTTGATGTAACACGTGTCAGCGGATAAAGACGTGTGCCTGACCCACCTGCAAGAATAATACCTTTCATATATCCTCCTGTTATTATTACTTATTACAATCGTATCATATAAGATTACGTTACGTAACCTGCAAGCGCATTTCTAATTTTCCTCTAATTTCCCACCATTTTCACATAATTACCATAATTTCTTAAATATTATAAAGAATCCTTCTTTTCAAATCGACATAGGAATATACCAGCATCTTTTGTAATATGAAAACCATGGGCTGTCTTCTTCTTTACAAAGTTACGGAATTCTTTATACCGATCAATCAAAATACGATTCTGATTTCCATGACAAGAGACGATATAATCAATCAACGGTTCACTATCATAAATCAATATCTCATCCGGATAGGAACGTTCTTCTACCTGATCAAAATGTTGAGATAATATCTGTTTTCCATTCTCTAATCCAAAACGTTCATATAAAAAATCGGAAGAAAGAACAATATCTTCATCAAACTCTTGTACTAATGAAGTGATTTCTTGCATATGTTTTTTACTATATGTACTACAGATAAGATATCCATCCGGTCTTAATACTCTTGCACATTCTTTTAATACTTGATTGATATCTTGGCAATAGAACAACATATGATTTGCAAAAACAACATCGAATGTTTGATGCGCAAAAGGAATCTTTTGCGCATCAAAACAGCGATAGGTAAAACGAGCATCTTTCGCAATCACTTCATACGCATCCCGGATCATCCCAGTTGAAATATCGGATAATGTCACATGGAGATTTTTTGGTAGAATATCCATGTTTTCTTTCCATAGTGCACCATTTCCACAGCCGATTTCCAATATATCCATATTCTCCTGAATAGAAGCCTGCTTCATAAGCCATGGGAACCATCCTTCTGGATTGATGGAATATTCTTTATGCAGGCGGATACGAGCAGATATATTGGTCGCATTCTGATATTGCGTCTTTAAAGATTGATCGGTACTTGTAATATGAATCAGATTCATCAATGCTTTCCAGTCATTTCCTTCTGGATTTTCAATTGCTTGATATGTCTCCTCGAGTGCTTGTTGAACATCTTGTAGTTCTTGTATCTTTTCTTGTACCAATTTCTTCTGAATCTCTAAGGAACCTAGAATATAATTTTCATCAACTGCGGTCATTGTCATCTCACGAATATCATCCAAAGAGAAACCAAGGTACTTAAAAAGAAGGATCTGTTGCAACTTAGCAAAATCCGCATCGGAATATAGACGCGTGCCACTTGCTGTATATCCAGATGGCTTTAATACATTTTTACTATCGTACCATCGGATCGTACGCAAAGAGACATGCGCCTTTTTGGCAAATTCACCTGTTGTATATAGTCCTTCTTTTTTTGTCATTCGTTACTACCTGTTCCGACTTTTAACATAAAGTCGTAATTCTTATCGAATTGATCGTTGTAGAAAGGATCATGTTCTAAATACATTGCATAATGTTTTTTCGCATAATCCACTTCCGACATAAAACGATCTACGGATTTCTTATCTTTATCGATGCCACGTGATTTTGATTCATAGTGATAGAGTTCTACATCTGGCATCCAAACGTTGGAATAC
This sequence comes from uncultured Bulleidia sp., assembly GCA_963557245.1. Classification (GTDB taxonomy): domain Bacteria; phylum Bacillota_I; class Bacilli_A; order Erysipelotrichales; family Erysipelotrichaceae; genus Bulleidia. The sequence goes on along the minus strand of CAUWDF010000002.1, from coordinate 16,228 downwards.
CCATGTTCATATAACTTCAGTCCAAGATCGACATCATTGAACTGAACTGTCAGTTCTTCATTCATACCACCCACTTCATCGAACTTCTTGCGCGGTATCATAAGACATGCAGCAGTACTACAAGCCACTTCCGAGACCGTCTCCATTGTATGAAAATATCCTTTTTCATCATGCGGCTTACGATAATAGCGATGAGCAAATCCTCCACCTTTTCCCGCAATAACACCTCCATGTTGGATCGTACCATCTTCATAATACAATTTGACACCGACACTACCACAGCGTGGCATCTGTGCATAGCGTAACATCTTTTCTAACCAATCTCTTGTTATAATTTCCGTGTCATTATTGAGCATCACAATATAATCCCCATGGGATTGCGCAATCGCACGATTGTTGATCAAGGAGAAATTAAAAGGTGTCTCAATACGAACAATATGAATCTTAGGATTTTTTTCTAATTGTTTAAAATATTGGAATGTTTCTTCTTTTGTACTATTGTTGTCCGCTATAAGAATCTCATAGTTCGTATAGGTACTCTTCGCTAAGATAGAATCGATACAAGTACGTAATACTTCAACACCATCTTTGGTTGGAATAATAATGGAAACCAGTGGTTCTCCTTGTAGGGGATAATCTACACGAGCTGCAGTATGCGTAGCATTTTCCACAATCGACGCATTCAACCCACATTCGTCCATATAGGTAGAGACCGCTTTATAATCATAGCTCTCCTGTCCTTCTGTCGCATAAAGAATTGCCGAAATATGTTTCCATTTAAGATTCTGATCCGATAATTCTAACATCCAAAGATAAGGATTCAAATCTTGTCCCTCAAAGCGCGCTAAAATTTCTTTTTTGACGATATACAAAGGTCCTACATAATCAAACTGGCGCAATGCAAAATAAGAAAAATCCGGTTTTAAGATTGGATCTTGACGCTCTCCATCTACCTGATGATCAAAATCCGTATAGATAATATCTGCATCCTCAATATTCTCACAATATAGATGAAATTCCGGATATAAAGTAATATCTTTTCCACATATCCCAACATACTCTGTCGAAATCTTAGAACTGTCCACAATCGGCATACACATATAAGGATATCCTTGCATGGAAGTCTTAGGAGAACGCCCAATAAAAGTGATTGAACATGTCTTCTTTTCCGGTGGCAATTCTCGTAATTCTAGCCATTTCCGATATTGTACAGGATCCGCAGGATCATAGAAACGCTGCCCATACTTTGCGATATTCGCACTTTCATGACGAAACTTATGAATATACATCTTTAGGATTCTCTTTGGAATCACAAAATGGTACTGGACTGCCCATATATAAAGTGCTTTCTTAATTAAAGCGAGTTTTGAACTTTCTTTTGCCATACTTTTTATTTTATTACATTTTTTGTATGGAACGCAAAAAGAAAAGCCAGATCTATTAAAATCTGGCTTTCAATTCTATTCAACACCTTGCTCAGGAGAAGGAACCGGTGGTACTGGCTCCGGTACTGGAGGAGCCGGTTGTGGTTCTGGCTCAGGCTCTGGTTGAGGCTGTGGCTGTGGCTCAGGACTTGGAGCCGGTTCTGGAGAAGGTTCTGGTTGCGGCTGTGGTTCTGGTGCCACTTGTGGAGTTTCTGGTTCCGGTGTTACATTTTGTTCTGGCTGTGGTTTGACTTCTTCCTGTTCCACTGGTGCGGATTCTGGACGACCACTATCCGTTATAAGCTGTTCACTATAAACTTCCTGCGATATCACAGGTGGTGTATATTCTTCGGATGCACTCCAAGACACAGAATCTGGTGCACTGATCGGACTATCAAGATTTAAATTCCGTTCAATGGCTTCCCTTGTATCACGAATGGAACCGTCATAGAGACGATAAATATATAAATCTAAGCCAAGACCTGGATTCCACATACTGGAACCATAACCATAGATACGAGACGTCTGAATATTGAAGACACCTGCTAAACTGTTCTGATTATAATAACGTTTTGCTTTTTGCATTGCATAACTGACAAAACTAACCATCTGTTCTTTCGTAAAATTTGTCTTGATATTATCTCCCGCAGCATCCATGACATTCAGTAACATATTTGGATCTTTGGATGCCATGATCTTACCAATCACCTGTTCAATAATTTCTTGCTGATGACGCTGACGCGCAAAGTCACCATCGGCAAAGGCATGTCTTTCACGGGCAAAACCAAGTGCTCTAGCACCATCTAAATGGACATTCTCACCAGCTTCCAACCGATAGACAACAAGCTTATCTGTAGCTACATCCCAACACTGTGCCCAGAAGCCAGCTGGAATATCGACATCGACACCACCAACAGCGTCTACAACTTGAATGACCGATGCAAAATTAAATTCAACTGTATAGTCAATATCAACACCCGTCAAATTTTCCACAGTCTGTACCATACAAGACTCGGATACTGCATGTGCGCTATTAATCTTAGAAGAATTATTGTTATAACAAGAGATGGGTACAAAAGAGTCTCTTGCAATAGAACTCATTGTAATCTTCATAGATACCGGATTGACAGAGATTAACATGATTGTATCCGCTAATCCTTCATTCTCACCTGTCAAAAGAACAGTAAATGGTTCTTTTGTAATATCTTTCTGTGCGCCAGACTCATTGGTAGAAATGACAGAATCACTGAAGTCTAAAATGGATGAAGTAGAAGGAACATATTCTGCTAATGCTTCATCGGCCGAAAAGTCGGATGCGTAATCGACTGGTAATACAGCACAATCGATTTCTCCATTGATGAGACCCGTAAATAAATCGGTATAGCCACTGTACTGTTCAATAGCTGGCGTTACCCCTTCATTCTTGAAACGTGCTTCGGCAATTTTACCTGTAGAAGAACCAGTAGAAATACCAACTTTACGTCCATCCAAGGACTTTACATCAGTAATCGGATTGCCTTCGGTTGCAGAATAAATTACTAAAGAAGCTTTTACGTTTTCTTCTGTCTGTGTCGCCGTTAAGTTATTAACACTATTATTGACACGATATAAGGCATAACCAGCAAATACACCACCTGATCCTAAAAGCAAGGATAAGATGATGACACATACCATAATCCATTTTTTCTTTAAACGAATCATCAAGAATACAAGAATATCTAACAACAGTAAAACAACGATTGCCGCAACATTTAAAAGAGCAAAGATTTTTTTCGATAAAGACGCAAAAGAAGTAATATTGACAATCTCATAAACAATCAAAATATTTACAAGTACAGTCAAGAGCGTCAAAATCATATTGACTACAGCACTTGGACCTTTCTTCTTTGGTTTCTTTGGCTTTTGTGAACCAGTTAAAGATGATTCTTCCTTTTTATCTTTCTCTACGATGGAATCATCTGGAAAGATCGGTCCTGCTTCCGGACTCGATTCCGACTCCAATTCATTCTGAATTTCTTCGACCGGAAGGTCTAATGTTTTTTCTGTATTGTCAAAATCACTCATTTATATTCCCTCCGTATTTCCTGCATCTGCAGCAATTTCTGCAATCTCCCATCTTCCATTATTGTTGACAAGACGGAAGATTGCATGAGTCTGAAAATCATCCATCTGTAATTTCTCATTGATTTCATATGTCCAGGAAGCATCCACATTAACTGATGGAAGTACTGTCGTTTCTGCTGCAGCTTGTGAATCTGCATTGGCATCGGTCACAGTTGTCTGTACGGTCATATCTTCAGCCTGAGCAGCGGAATTGATGGTAACATCCTTGACTTGCATCAATGCATCACGACCATATTGATTCAGATACAGATCCATATCTTTGTAGTAGTTATACAGTGTATATTCTTCAAAGTCCTTCTGTTTTGGCTGATAGATATACTGCATACCACCAATATCATAGTTTCCATCTTTATTTGTCCACGTATAATATTCTGTAATAAAGCACTTTACGACATCTTGTGGAATTATGGTTGCGTCCGTTGCAGATGTATCTTTTAAAGCATCTGTCAATTCGGTAAAGTACTGTTTATTGATCTCTGTCGGATTATTTCCAATCGCATATTGATCATTCTTGAACTTATTATCTTTCTTCTCTGTATCAATTGTTTCACCTGTGTCCAAAGATGTGATTTTATAGATATTCCAACCAAGACAACCAACGACACATATCATTGTAACTAGTAATATCACTTTCATTGCGTTATTGATTTTCTTTGTATTTGATCTTTTTTTATCCGCCATATATTACCTCATTAAAACTTAATTATAATATCATAACAGCTATATAAGATTATGTAAAAAATATGTGAAACCTCTTTACAAAATGCCTTTCTTATACAAAAGACAAAAAATTCTTACGTTAGCCAGATTTTTATTTTACATAGTATATATACAACTTTCCTTTAAGATTTCTATAAAAATAAAACAAAAGACTACATTTCTTTGTAGTCTCTTGTTCTTTACGCAGTGATAACAGAAATAATCTTTTCGTTATCTTCCTTATCCGCATCTACAAGTTCTTTCAGATTTTGCAACTTCTCACGAACTGTGTCCATTGCGATTTCTTCTGGTTCTGCAACATAGATTAAGTTATTATCTGTTTTCTTTGACTTCTCTGGATCCACAAGAAGTTCTTCATAGAGCTTCTCTCCGGGACGAAGACCTGTATACTGAATCTTAATATCCACATCTGGAATCAGACCAGATAATTCAATTAGGTTTCTTGCTAAATCATCAATCTTAACCGGTTTTCCCATATCTAAGATGAAGATTTCACCAGTATTCGCATAGGCACCTGCTTGTAATACAAGCTGTGCTGCTTCTGGAATCGTCATAAAATAGCGGATAATGTTAGGATCGGTTACTGTAACTGGACCACCATTCTCAATCTGTTTTTCGAATAATGGAATGACAGAACCATTAGACCCTAATACATTACCAAAGCGTACTGCACATAACTTGGTAACACCATTGTTCTTATAACCTTCTACAAGTAATTCGCACATACGCTTTGTAGCGCCCATAACATTTGTTGTACGAACCGCTTTATCCGTAGAAATCAGAACAAACTTCTTCACTTCATTTTTAATACAACATTCAATGACATTCTTGGTACCAAAGACATTGTTCTTAATTGCTTCTAATGGTGAATCTTCCACTAATGGAACATGCTTATGGGCAGCCGCATGGAAGACAACATCCGGATGATGCTCAACCATAATATCATTGATTCTTTTTGCATCACGGACTGAACCTAACAGGCATACAACTTCTGTCTTATGATTGTCGAGACCAATACGTCTATCAATATTAATTTCCTGTTGTAAGTCATACATATTGTTCTCATAAATATCAACAAGAACAAACTTTGCTGGTTCGAACTGCATAATCTGTCGAACAAGTTCTGAGCCAATTGAACCACCAGCACCCGTTACCATAACAACTTTATTATGGAGATATTCCCCAATCTGTGCATTGTTCAGTTTCAACTCACCACGGCCTAACAAATCATTGATACTGACATTGCGAACCGAAGCTCTTGCCTTTTCTGGATCATCTTGTAGCTGGAAAGAAACAATCTTTGTACGTAGATTTAAACTACGACATCTTTCAATTAGACTCTTTAAATTCTCTTTCGAAATTTTCTTAATTGCAATAAAGATGGTATCAATATTTTTTTCTTTTACAAGCTGCTCCAAATCTGCATCTGTTCCAAGTACAGCGATTCCACAAAGGCGCTTCTTTACTTTCATCGGATTGTTGTCTAAGAAACCAACAACTCTTGTATCATAACTTGTAGAAGATGTAATTTCACGTAAAGCGATGGCACCTGCGGAACCAGCGCCTAAGATCAAAGCCCGATGTGTACGCTTAGCTTGGCTGACATCTCGACGAATCATACGATAGATCAAACGCATACCCAGCATGAACAACAGCTGTAACATGGCAGCTATGACTGGTACCGAACGAATATATTCTGGAATATGACATACAATCACTATCATCCACCAAATAAAGTTACCTGTAAAAACAGCCATAGCCACACGTAACGCTTCATCGATAGAAACATAGGACCATAAAGAACGATTCAAACGGAATAATAGAATCGATCCTAAATTGATCAAAATGACCCATATCATATTACTGAAGATAGCTTCCCCAGCAAGGTGATAAGCCATCCTACCAAAGTCTGTACGAATGTAATACGCTAAAGCATAGGAAAGTAATACTGTAATAATATCAGCGATTGCCATGATCAACTCACGGTGTCGACTTATAAACGAATAAAATTTTTGCATAATTAACCTATCTTTTCCGCCAATAATTTAACACAATCACCACATAAATTCAAAAAATCACTAGCATTTTTCCGATTATTCTTCTAGCGGAAAAGAAATTATACTATTAAATAGTATTTTAAACAAACGTATTCTTTTAAGATATGTGCAGGAATACGCACATATCCAGAAGTAACAAAAAATATAAAGAACAGGTCATTCTAACCTGTTCTTCGATCTTAATGTAATTCAAAAGATGTATAAGAAACATCAAAGTTCGCATTATAGAATGGATCTCCGTCAATGAGTACCTGATGCCACTTATGCTGGAAACGTTTAATCTCACGTTCAAAACGTTCCACTTTTTCAGGACTGTTCTCATATCCTCTGGAGATAGATTCATAATGGTACCATAATGCGAATGCATTATAAACAACTAATTTATTTAACTGTCTTACTTTCAAGCAGAAATCAATATCGTTGAAGGCCACTTTAAGTTCTTCATCAAAGCCACCCACTTCATCAAATATAGCACGTTCTGTCATCAAACACGCTGCTGTAACCGCACTATAGTTGCAATTAATGAGTGGACGCATCATATACCCTGGATCGTTCTTCGGAATACGACTAAAGACGTGACCTGCAGAACCACCAAGTCCAATCACAACACCCGCATGCTGAACGGTATCATCTGGATATAATAACTTCGCCCCGACAATGCCGACTTCTTCACGCATACAACAGCCAAGCATCTCTTCAATTGCAGTAGGTGCAATCACTTCTGTGTCATTATTCAAGAATAACAGATACTTTCCTTTTGCATAACGAACACCATAATTATTGATGGCAGAATAGTTAAATTCTTTTCCTTCCCATGTCACGACATGAATATTGTCATGAGCCACCTGAATTGCTTTATAATATTCAAAGATTTCATCAGAAGTACTATTGTTCTCAATAATAATCACTTCAAAATTCTTATAGGTATTCACACGATATAAAGAATTGATACAACGCTCTAATACTTTTTTATTTTCATAGTTTGGAATCACTATGGAAACGAGTGGATCCCCTGCAGTCTTATAATGAACGTGATATAAACCATAATATGGTTTTCCAAGCATCTCGACTGTCGCATCTATACCACAACGATTTAAATGATCCTGAATTGCTTTCTGTCCAGCTGTATAGCAATACATCTTGCTTTCCGGATCAGCCGCCGTAGAACCTGGATGCATACGCCAATGATATAAAATCTTTGGTAAGTGATAGATCTGATCGGTCTTTTCAATACAACGTAAGATGACATCATAGTCCTGTGAACCATCATATTCTTTATGGAAACCACCGATACCTTTTAAGATATCCGTTCTTACAACAAATAAATGTGTAATGTAGTTATGCGAACGTAATAAATCGATGGAGAAGTCTGGTTTTAAATTCGGATCTTCAAAATGCATGGAAGACATAGAGAACTTATCTTCATCCGTATAAACAATATCGTACTTCTTTTCGTTCAATACATTAACAATTTCATATAGGGCATTTAACTCCAAGAAGTCATCATGATCATACATCGCTGTATAGTCACCTGTCGCAATCTCTAAAGCTTTATTCGTATTACCAGAGATACCATAATTCTGATCCAAATATGTTACTTGAATTCGTTTATCTTTCGCAGCATATTCTTTGATTGCTTGACGAGCCGGATCATCCGGATTACTACCATCCGCAATGCACAGTTCCCAGTTCTTATAGCTCTGATTTTGTACGGTCTCAATCATTTCTTTCAATAATGGTAATGGTGTATTGAAAGTCGGAACGAGAAGACTAATCTTAGGATTGTATGCAAAAGTATGTTTCTTCTGTTGTTCTAATTCTTCTGCTGTAATACGATGAGCCCGGAACCATTCATCATAGCGATTATCTCTTGGTGCATAACCAAGTCTTAAACGTCGAATCGTTTGGCGAATACCAAACTTCTTCAAATATTTAAATCCTTTATCAATCGTAGTTGGATTGATATTTGTAAGAATAGATTTTAAAGCACTACCTCTATGTGGAACCGGAACACGTGCTGGAAGAGCAAGCTCTTTTCCATCGCACTTTAATACAATTGTCAGTTTCTTATTCATTTCACATGGATATGTGACCATGAATCCACAATATTTATTTGCTTTATCTGTATAGCCAAGAGTCACAATATCATCACGACTGATACTACGGGCAATACATGGTGTGACATTACCATCTTTATCTTTCATAAAGTAGTCAATCTTTGCATTCTTTTCAGCGATTGCCCAACCAGATACAGTCAATGTCTTTCCTTCTACGTTATATCCAACATTATCTACTTTTGCGACAACGGGATTACAGGTTCTTTTTTCCGAAACTTCTTTCTCATCTAAATTGAGAATTGTCTTTGTTTCAGAAGAATCTTCCGCAATGATCTGTAAGGTACGTACCGTTTCTCCAATTCCTTTTACACTAATCATAAAGCCACACATCTTGGCTGATTCTGGGAGCTTTACATGATGTAGGACATCATAACGATTCACACGAAACAAATCTTTTTGAATGTTTTTGCCATTCACAACGACTTCTAAAGAAGGAACGGATCCATCTTCATCCGCACACCATCCATTTATAATAAGTCGAGTCTTACCAGCATATTCATTAATAACTAATTCATCAACGGAATGTTTAATAGCCATATTTTCTCCTTAACTTATTTTGTCATAATCATTCTGCAATCTCACAAAACATATGTTCTGCAAGCATCCCACTCAGATAACATATCTTTAGAACTGCTCTGCAAAACCCTTTTCAAGATGACTGAAGACCATATAGCCAACTACAACAATTGCTACCGCGACAAGTGCTACAATTGCTAACCCCATCATATCTGGCATTTGATGATACAAGAATACATCACGATACGAATTCATAATTGTCGTCATCGGATTCAACGCAATCAAATGGGACAGTAAGCTATTGCTACCAAACTGTGAAAGTTCATAAACAATAGGTGTTCCATAGAATAAAAGCTGCGTAATAAAGTTAACAATATATTCTAAATCCTGAAAATATGCATCGATTGCGCCAAGCGCAAGACCTAATCCTAATGCTAAAAGTCCCTGAATCAGTGCAATGATTGGAACTAAGATGATATGCCAAGAAATACCAATATGCCATATCAAGCAGAACAACATAATAATCAAACAAGAAATAAAGAAGTTAATCAGTCCACTGCACAATGCCGAAATCGGTAAAATAACACGTGGGAAGTATACTTTCTTAATGATACCTGCATTACTCTTGATACATGTTACACACTGATTCAATACCGTCTGGAAGAAAGTCCAAGGAATAATACCTGTGACTAGATATACGGTATAGTTCTCTGCTGTGGATCGCATTAAATATGGAAATACGATTGCATAAACAAGTACAGATAACAGTGGATTGATGAAAGACCAAAGGACACCTAAAAAAGATGCTTTGTATCTACCACGAATATCCTTACGAATACTCGTTTTCAATAATTCTCTATAGTCATATAACTCTTTCAACATTACTATTCTCCATCAAGTGTTACAACAACACTCTTTTCGGTGATACTTTCGCCTTTTTGGTTCATAATAACAGCACGTATTTTGACGCTACTATTGGCATCGAATTCCTTTTCATACGCATTCATATTTAAAGAAATATTGAAACCAATTGTCTTTTCATCTACAAGACCACCATACTGTTCCTGATATGTTTCCATAACGTCATAACGAGGTGAATAATTAATATCTGTAATCTCTGTCTTTCCTACATAGATATGGAAAGTGGCTGTTTCATCATCACATAACTTCCATCCACAATAATTGATATATGGATTGTCCTTCTGTATATGTGTAAAGTCTTTTGGATGATCTAAGAAGACAATACCCTTCGCCACAGCTGTACCTTCTTCTAACTGCTTTCTCTTCTCGATACGATGATCTTCTGCGACCTGCTTCAGATATTCATCAATAACATAGACAGGATCCCCATCTAACCGGAATTCTCCCTTATAAATCCAAATTGCACGAGAACATAAATCTTTTACAACATCTAGAGAGTGTGTAACAATGACAATTGTCTTATCACTATCACGCAACTCTCTTAGTTTATCAAAACATTTATCTTGGAAATGCTGATCTCCGACTGCCAAAATCTCATCAACGAGTAAGATTTCCGCATCTACATTGATTGCAATAGAGAATGCAAGACGCATATACATACCTGAAGAATATGTACGAATCGGTTCATCAATAGCATCCCCTAATTCTGAGAACGCAATGATATCATCCATTCTCGCTTCAATTTCACGCTTATTTAACCCAAAAATTGCCGCATTAAAATAGATATTTTCACGTCCTGTAAAATCCGGATGGAAACCTGCTCCTAACTCCAATAAAGAAGTCAATTTTCCATATGTCTTAACCGTACCTTCTGTCGGATAGATAATCTTAGTCATTAACTTTAGTAAAGTAGACTTACCACTACCATTGACTCCAATTAGGGCAACGGTCTCACCTTTTTTGATATCTAAATTTATATTTTTCAATACCTGATGATATTGAGCTTTTTCATGCTTATGTCGTACAAATAACTCTTTGATTGTTTTCGCTCCATCTTTTTCAATTTTGAAGCTTTTCGACATATTACGCACTTCGATAGCGTTTTCGTTTTCCATTTTATACCTTCCAATAAATTACATTATATATTCAATATAAAAGCCTTTCAAACTTTCCAAGTATCATATATCACTTCCTTACATAACAAAATGAATTTCGCAGGAAACATCCCGGAAATTCATCCTGTTATATATTATTATCAAAAAATGATACGATATTGCAAATTATATTCCAAAATATACAAATAACATGCGATCTTTTCCATTCATATCTTTTAGAATCTCATAACGGCAGCTTGGTAACATTTCTTCTACAAGAGCAGACATGCGTTCTCTTTGATCCCATCCCATTTCAAATGCCATCATCGCTCTCTCTTTTAAGACAGAACGACAATCCTTAAAAATTTCACGATAGAACTTCAGACCATCTTCTCCACCAAATAGAGCAACATGTGGTTCATAATCCACAACGGACTCTTCCATCTTCTCTTCGGTTGGAATATAAGGTGGATTTGACACAAGGATATCTAACTTCACTCCCTGTTCGATCAAAGGCTTTAACATGTCTCCCACTGTAAAGGTAATAGCCGCATCGTTGTTCTCCGCATTTTTGCGTGCCGTAACAAGTGCCTCTTCACTAATATCTGTCGCAGACATCTTTACATGCGGTTCTTCCTTTGCAAGAACCACTGCAATCGCTCCAGAACCTGTTCCAACATCACATACGGTAATATCTTTTCCTGGGAAATACTCATCTATTCGTGCTAATACATTGGCACATAGTTCTTCTGTTTCAGGACGAGGAATCAGAACATCTTCATTTACAATAAAACGATAGCCATAGAACCAAGAATATCCTACAACATGTTCCATCGGTTCATGTTTGAGAATTCTTGCCATTCCTTCATCAAATTCTTTTTCTAATTCTTCCGGCATCTCTTCTTCATAATGAAGATAGAGATCATAACGTTCTCTTTGAGAAAGTTCAACTAAGAAAGCCATGACTGTCTCTGCAGGAATATCATTCTTTTCACAACGCTTTTCATAGTTACGAACAGAATCGTTGAATGTTGTCATGCCTGGACACCTTCTAGCTTACGCTTCTCTTCTTCTGCTTGTAAAGCATCTACAACTTCATCTAATTTACCTTCCATAATCTGGTCTAAATGGTTCGTTGTGAAGTGAATACGATGATCCGTGACACGATTCTGAGGATAGTTGTATGTACGAATCTTTTCAGAACGATCACCGGTACCGATCTTAGCGAGTCTTTCTTTACCAGCTGCTTCTTCCTTCTCTTTCTGAACGAATTCATAGACACGAGAACGGATGATACGTAAAGCAGTTTCTCTATTTTCAATCTGTGAACGACCTTCCTGACAGTTTACAACAATACCAGTCGGAACATGAACAATACGTACTGCTGAATCTGTCTTATTAATATGCTGACCACCCGCACCAGAAGCACGGTGTGTTTCAATTGTCAGATCATTCATATCCAATTCAAATGCATCCTCTTCAATTTCTGGCTGACATAATACAGTCGAAGTCGAAGTATGGATACGACCCTGTGTCTCTGTCTTAGGAACACGCTGTACACGATGAACACCAGATTCCCATTTCAAGAACTTATATACATCTTCTCCCTTAATTGAGAAAATAATCTGTGAGAAGCCTCCTGCTTCCGATGGAGAAGCTTCCATGACTTGTACTTTCCAACCCTTGCTTTCGGCATATCTTGTATACATACGATAAAGGTCACCAGCAAAAATATTTCCTTCATCTCCGCCTGCACCTCCACGAATTTCCATAATGACATCACATTCATCTTCTGGATCACATGGAATTAATAGCTTCTGGATTTTTTCTAAGAGTACTTCACGCTGTTCTGTACATTCTTCAATCTCCATTTTTGCCATCTCACGGATTTCTTCTTCTGGATCCTTTAACATTTCCTGTCCTTGTAAGATACGATCATCTAAATCATTTAATTCATGTAAGGCATCCACTGGCTGCTTCAGTCTCGCTTCTTCACGCGAAAGACGCATGATCTTTTTCGGATCATTCGCAATATCTTCACTGGATAACTGTTCGTTGATCTCATTATATTGTTTTTCAATTTCTAATAATTTTTCTCTTAAAGCTTCCATAGTACTCCTTTATATCTTCAAATCCGAATAATCTTTTTTATTTCGAATCACATAGCCAAGCTTTCTTAACGCTTTCGATTCAATCTGACGCACACGTTCACGTGTAATACCGAATGTTTTACCAACTTCTTCTAATGTCTTAACATTCTCCGTTCCATCTAGACCAAACCGCATACGGACAATCTGTTCTTCCCGTTCACTTAATTCTTTTAAAGCAGCATCAATCTGCGCATGTGTCGCTTCATTTTGAGCAATCTCACTTGGATCGATTGCATTTGTATCGCGAATGAAATCAATCATCTGATTATCATCCTCTTCTCCAGTTGGAGACTCTAAAGAAACAGGATCGACCGCTAATTGTAAAATTTCTTCAATGCGTTCTGGTGTATAATCCGGCAACCTTTCCGCCAGATCCTGAATCGATGGCTCGCGACCAAGTTCTTGAACCATCTGCCTCTGTACTTTTTTAATACGATTGATCTGCTCCGTAACATGCACTGGGATACGAATGCCATGTGCTTGGTTCGCTATTGCACGGATAATTGCCTGCCGAATCCACCATGTCGCATACGTAGAGAAACGGAATCCTTTCGTATAATCGAACTTTTCAACTGCTCGCATCAGACCGATATTACCTTCTTGAATCAAGTCTTGCAGCGACAATCCACGTTTCATATATTCTTTTGCATTGGATACGACAAGACGCAGATTCGCATTGATCATTTTTTCTTTTGCCAATTTTTGTTGTTCTGGTGTACCTTCCTGAATCAATCGTGCTGTCTCCACTTCTTCTTCGGGGGTCAGACGAGGAATCGAACCAATTTCTTGTAAATATGCTTTTACAGAATCTGCAGATTTACGAGACGGCATATGAATATCCTCCACCGAGGAATACTCTGTGGAATTCACTTCCTCTTCTTCTGTTTCATCTGTTTCTTCTTCTGTCTCTTCCGCTTCTTCTCTATCTTCCTCATCATCCGATTCCATTAATATGTCATCGTTATTTTGTGCCCATTCGAAGAGACTTTCTTGTTCCGAATCACTGAGATGGTTCTTTTCACAAGCCTCTAGTAATTCCTGTTCTGATATTTCTACTTCTTCCTTGGAGCGCTGAAGAAATTCTTCTTTCAGTTCTTCCACTGTTTTATCTTTATTCGTCTCTGCCATATACATATTATCCTTCTAAATAACTATACTCTTATTATACAACAGGAACGCTTTCACGAAAAAAGCAGATCTTCGCAGATCTGCTTTCATCTTACTTAAGTCCGTATTTCTTATTGAACTTTTCAACCTGGCCTGCTGCAGCTGCGAATCTCTGTCTGCCTGTGTAGAACGGATGACAGTTGGAGCATGTATCTACCTTAATTTCCTTGAGTACGGAGCCTGTCTCGAACTCAGCACCACAAGATGTGCAGATAACCTTAGCCTTGTAATAATTTGGATGAATTCCCTGTTTCATATTCGTTTTCTCCCTTCTGCCTTATGCCTCTGAACGTGCATAAAGAAAGTGCAATCAGATATTACCATACCAAAATGAATAAAACAACTATTATTCGCCTTCTTCACGCCAAATTTTAGCACCTAAAGTTTTTAATTTTTTATCCAATTCAGAATAACCACGATCAATATGATAGACATTCGAAATCGATGTCACTCCATTGCCAATCAAACCTGCCACAACCATTGCAGCACCACAGCGAAGGTCCGATGCTTGTACATTTGTTCCCCATAATGGAGTCGGACCATGAATCTCTGCTTCACCATTGGACGTCTCAATATTCGCACCCATACGTGTCAATTCTTGACAATGCTTAAAACGTTCTGGATAGAGCGTTTCCTTAATATGTGACTCGCCATCTGCCTGTGTCATAAGAACCGTCAAAGGCTGCTGTAAGTCTGTCGCAAATCCAGGATATGGTCGTGTTACAATATCGGTCCCAACCAAATGATCCGACTTGGATACTTCAATATAATCAATCCCAATATCCATATTGACACCCATCTCTTCCAACTTCGAAAGAAGAGATTCTAAATGTTGTGGAATAACATTGTTAATGCGTAACTTCTTTGCACACGCAGCACCAATAATCACAAATGTACCAGCTTCAATACGATCGGGAATAATCTCATGGAAACATCCATTCAATGCACGAACACCATCAATCGTAATGACATTTGTACCAGCCCCTCTGACTTTCGCTCCCATCTTATTTAATAAAGTGGCGACGTCGATAATCTCTGGTTCTTTGGCGGCATTTTCAATTGTTGTACGACCTTCCGCATAAACAGCTGCCATCATAATATTAATCGTTGCTCCAACCGATGCAATATCTAAGAAAATCTTATTTCCTCTTAACTTCTTTGCTGTAATGTCATAACATCCCTTATCAAACTTTACATCCGCCCCAAGAGCTTCAAAACCTTTAATATGCAGATCGATTGGACGAGGCCCCAAATAGCATCCGCCCGGCATACGCATGCGTACATGACCGAACTTTCCTAATAAAGCTCCCATAAAGTAATACGAAGCACGTAACTTTGTTACCGCATCATCTTCTAATGGAATGTTCTCCATTTCGCTTGTATCAATAATAATATGATCGGGTCCAACGACCGTGACCTTAACATGAAGTAATTTCAGTATTTCACACAAATTTTCAACATCTGCAATCTGTGGAATACCAACGATCGTAACAGGTCCATTTGCAAGGACTGCTGCTGGAATCAATGCAACCGTTGCATTTTTTGCACCAGAGATCGTTACTTCACCAGACAATTCATGTCCGCCTTCAATCTTTATATATTCCTGCATAACACTCTCCAAACAATTTTTACTTTCTTTCCAAAAGGAATGAAAATAAGAGAGATTTCTGTATAAAAGCTTATTCGTCAAAATACGATTTACACAATATTAAATCTCATACAATTTTTATTCTACCACAGAATACCACGAAAAAAGTTTAGCTTTTTTGTCTGAAAACTAAGTGAACAAAATATCTTTATTATCCAAAACAATACAAAAGAGCGGGGAGGAAACCCGCTCTTATCATTTAACGGAAGAATGAATTTAAATAATTAATGATTGCGTCTCTTTTTACGCATTGCAAGAACAGCTGCAGCAGATCCTGCTGTTACAGCAGA
>CAUWDF010000001.1:0-60772 GCA_963557245.1 uncultured Bulleidia sp. | reverse complement strand
AACGAAATTATAAACTCACATTAGATGTTGCACTTAATTTGACAAATTACTAATCCTATAAACTGTAATTTATATTCCACTCCTATACTCGGCTGGAATATTTTTTTTATATTTACTTGATACATCTTAATTTCCTTTTCTTTGATAATAATATGGTCGCATACTCATCACTGCCGCCAACCCTGGAAGCGCAAATAATTTACAGATTCCCATAATACAAGTATGTGTGACCCAAAAATCTATCAACACCATCTGTACATCTTCTTTATATTCTAGATTCATGAGATGTCGTAATAACTGTCTTTCAATTTCTTGTTGATCCTCCGAATCTTCTACCGTATAACTGCATAAATAATCCCCACTTGCATTACATATGCTATATTCTGAACCATTTTCTACAACAATGACCAAGTAAGACATGCCCGTCCGTACCATCGCAGGAGTCCTATAATTATCATTTATTTTTTGTATCGAGCACCACTTTGAAATACTCTCTCTATCTTCTAATAGTTCTACTACAGATGTGAGAAAAGTAACTGGTTCTTCTAATTCTTTTTTTATTTTCTTTTGAATCGTATGGAATTGCTTACGGACATATGTATCATAGAGACAATCATATCTTTTCCAATCTTCTTTGAGGCAATATTTATCTGTTTGAATCTTTTCCTCATAGATATACATCATCTCTTCCTGTATCACAAGACTCAGAAATAAACTGATCTCTTCATTCCCTACATTTCCTAAATCGATTGTCTGTACGTCTTCTGTAACGGTCCTAGTCCATCGAAAAGCTACAGGTTCTATCTCTGATTTTTGTATTTCTCCAAAATGATAAAGATCTAAATATATATGTTCTTTCTCTCTACGTATCTCTACTTTATATTTCATAAACCCAACCTAAAAAGGCACCTTCTCTGAAGTACCTCTTACTGCTCCTACATCTTTTACTTGTAGCTAGAATGAATTATCATCAACTTCTCATATAAGAAAATATAAAACTTCTTGCAATATCCGTAAATCATTCATAGCTGCATCAAGATTGCTCATTTATCTTGTAGTATCTACAACATATGGCATATTTACAACTGTTCTATTCTATCAACAGACAGAATGACATCCGCATTACGAGTGATATTACATATCTTGTTATAAGTTGTCTTACTGGCTGTACAGTGTTCAAATAGAATCTTTTGCACTTGATGTACATATGGTAATGTTGCCAGTATATGGACGAGCTGTTCTTCCGCTTGCTCCTGATTTAAAGATATATGACTATACATTTCTGGTGCGACAATCTCACCATCGACATCACGGATCAAGTATTGTCCATCTTCTAAACATTCTACAAATAAGACAGAAGACTTACGATCAATCTTCACCGGATACAGAAAACCATAGTTCTCCGCTACATAACGTAAAAAACCATCTTTGACTTCTTTTTGATCCATCAATTCATCAAAAGAAATCTCTACATGTCTCTCTTCTTCAAACTGAAGAGGGAATACATCGGTTATAGCATACTGGAATACACGCGATTCCATATATTCATAATACTCTTCCATTGGTACAGGAAGACTTGTATGCATAACATATTGTGGTGCCACTTCTTGGTTCGAAATTCGTTCTTCCGCAATCGCTCTTGCTTGGATGAACACAAAACTCGCTAAAATATCCATCACACGAGCAATGACATTCTTTCTTTCTGTCTCTGTAAAATAAATCGTATCATCCTTCAGAACATATTCTTCTGGTAATACAATCTTATGGATAAGATAAGAAGAAAATCCTTTTGAGGATATACAGAATTCATTCTGTTCATTTCTATCAATCTGTACTGCAAACATATTATCTTTCCTCTTCATAACTATATGGATGAACACCATGTAGTACTTTTAACGCTTCTGGATTACGAATCAGATACTTTAAGTTGAGATTTAACTCTTCACTTGGTTCATAATCCAAGAAGAAAAGAGCCTGAATCTCTTCATGATGTTCCATATTACCAATATGATCGACAAGGCGATCTTCTGCCTCTTCAATCGTAATTGGTTCTGTACGATAAACATCTTTGCTACATTCGATTCCATTGGCATCGACAATCGAGAAATACCCATTTCTTCCATATTTCACACAAAGGAAACTAACATCTTGCTGTGTCTGTTTTGCCTGAATCCAACCATTCATCTCAACAAAAGCACGGACATATTTTTCCTGTCTATCTTCATCTTCAAAATACATATCTAAGTCATCGATACATACTTCTTTTCCAATATCACATGCTCCAAATGCTTCAATCCGATGCATGGCATTCTGTACGAACTCAGTATAGGAATCCTTTAAGAAATGTTCCGCGCCCTTGCCAATATCAATAGCTTCAATGGAATCCAGATCGAGAGTTGTATCTCTCGTCAAGTCTTGCGCAATATTGAGAAATTCTTCATTCATAAGGATACCGACGAACAACGGTAAAGTTCCTTCAATCGGTTGGTCGTTTGGGACCGCTACCGTTCCTTGGTTGTTCTTTTGATCCCATGTCACATCAAAGATCATATCTTCCGTATCGATTTGAAGTGGATGAAAACCTTCTAAACAAACCGTAAATGCATTCTTCTGATCTAAATCACTACGAATAAAATGAATTTTATGTTCCATATATACTCTCCAATATATCTACTATACCAAAAAAGCAGGCCTATGGCCTGCTATATATTATTTCAATACAATATCGGTAGCTAACTGACTGAACTGTCTTGTATAAAGATCGTAGTAGTATCCTTTTTTCTTCATCAGTTCATTATGTCTACCACGTTCAATAATCTTACCATCTTTGACAACTAAGATGACATCTGCATCAACAATCGTGGACAGACGATGTGCAATCACAAAAGAAGTTCTTCCTTGAATGACCGTATGGACTGCATCTTGAATCTTCTTTTCCGTCAATGTATCAATGGATGCAGTCGCTTCATCTAAGACTAAGATACGTGGATCTGCTAAGATAGCACGAGCGAATGACAACAACTGTTTCTCACCCGTCGATAACATATCGCCACCTTCCCCAACTTCCGAATCCAATCCTTTATCCATCTTTGCAATGACCTGTTCCGCATCCACAAGACGTAATGCCTGTAGAATCTCTTCATCACTCGCATCTGGTTTCCCATATTGTAAATTCTCACGTACCGTACCTGAGAACAAGTGTGGAGTCTGTAAAACATAACCAATATTCGAATGTAACCAGAGCTGTGAGCGTTCTTTGGCATCTCGTCCATCGATCAATACCTGTCCTTTGGTCGGTTCAAAGAAACGACAGACCAAATTGACTAACGTCGATTTTCCAGCCCCTGTCTCACCAACAATCGCTACATTGGTTCCTTGTGGAACTTTTAGATTAAAGTGTTCCAAAACCATTTCATTTCCATCTGGATAGCGGAAAGAGACATCTTTAAATTCAATATCTCCATACAATGGTTCCCAATTTTCTTTCTTTGGATAGAAAGCATCACCATACTTTTCAATAACTTCTGGACTGTCCGCCACATCCGCTTTCTCTTCTAATAGTTTTGTAAAACGCTCAATGTTGACCTGAATCGATACGAATACTGTAATTTCCGAAATAAGATCCTGAATTGGATCCAGCATATTCATAGCGTAGTTCATAAAAGCAGAAAGAGTACCAACAAGAATGACACCATCCACTGTCATCTTACCCCCTTGCCATAAGACAAGCGCAAGAGCAAGCGAAGACAATGTCGTTACTAACGCAATGAAACTACCCATCGTCTTACCAGTCTGAATCGATATCCGTTCCATTTCCGAAGTATCTTTATCAAAGTCTTGATAGATACGATCTTCAATGACCATTGTCTTGATTGACTTCGCACCAGTAATTCCTTCATTAAAGTTACCTGTAATTTTCGAGTTCACTTCACGAATCTTACGATTTTGACGTAACAGTCTCTTTTCAAAGAATGAACTGATCAATACCCCTACTGGTAATATAACAATGACGCACAATGCCAACTTCCAATTGATCACAAACATATTAAAGATGGAACTGATCAAATATACAATCGAACTGATTACTAATGTAAGATCCCAAGATAACATCTGCCCAATACGTGATGTATCACTCATAACACGTGCATGAATATATCCTACATTATTCTGATTAAAGTAACCAAACGATAATTCTTGTAAATGATTGAATGCTTCATTTCTCAGATCTCGATCTGTATACATCTCAATCTTTCCGCAACCTTCACAAGATATAAAATCCGTAATTCCTAATAGGATGATCAATCCCACATAAGATAAAACAAATAATCCAATATGTTCTAATGTATGATTCGCCACAAAATAGTTCAATGTATATAAGGCGAATAATGGAAAGAACGACTGTCCAATTGCGGTAAAGGCCGTCGATGTGAGCATCGAAACGAAGATTCCTTTATAACGACGGATATATGGAATCAATTTTGGAATACCGAAGAACTTTAACTTTACTGTATAATCCTTTTCCTCGCTCATGCGGCCTCCTCCTTACTGCGGGACTGCAGTTCATAAATATCTTTATAGATACCTTCTTCTTGAACGAGCTGTTCATGTGTACCATGTTGAAGGATCTTACCATTTTCTAAGACAAGAATCTCTTCGGCATTCATTAAAGTTGTAATACGATGGGCAATCAAAATAACAGTACTACCTTCCGTATTTTCTTTGAGAGCTGAACGAATCTTTTCATCCGTCTCAGCATCGACTGCCGACAACGAATCATCAAATACCATAATCGGTGCTTTCTGTACGAGCATCTGAGCAATCGCTGTACGTTGTTTCTGCCCACCTGATAAAGTGACACCTCTTTCCCCAACGAAAGTACGATACCCTTCTTTAAAGTGACTGACTGCTGTATCAAGACATGCAATATGCGATGCTTGTAAGATATCTTCCTTCTCTGCTTGAGCATTCGCAATACCGATATTCTCTTCTAAAGTACGCGAAAAAAGATAAGGTTCCTGTAGGACCATTCCAATATTCTTACGTAACCAAGAAGCTTTGATATCTTGAATTGGAATACCACCGATTGTAATAGAACCACAACCTTCTGGGAGTTCATAAAGACGATCTAACAAGTACATGAGCGTGCTCTTACCCGAACCTGTACCACCAAGAATACCAATGGTAGAACCAGCTGGAATTGTAAATGATACATCTTTTAAGATATCCTCTGGATTATTTCCATAATGGTATGAGACATGATCAAAGACGATATCCGCTGGGAATGCTGGCTCCTTCGCATCTTCTTTATCCTTCTCTTCTTCGGCATTCATAATATACATAAGACGATCGATCGAAATACCCGCTTTCGACATATTAGAAATGACACGTCCTAAACTACGGATTGGCCATGACAACATGATCGTATAAGAATTGAACGCAATAAACTCGCCTGGTGTAATCTCCCCATGGACACAAAATACCGTTCCAAAAGCTAATACCGCTAAGATCTGTAAACGTGCAATCGCATCTGAAGATACCCAGAACAAGTTCAATAAGCGGATTAAGTAGACCCACATATTGGTATACTTATGATTCTGTTGTTCAAACTTCTTTCTTTCGTACATCTCTCTTCCAAACGCACGTACCACACGTACCCCTGTCAGATTCTCCTGTACGATGGAAGATAACTTTCCTTCTTCGATATCTACTTTCTCAAAAGACTCGCCAATGCGATGAAAGAAGAAGAAAGAATATCCTACTAATATAGGAATAAATAACATAATGACAAGTGTTAACTTTACATTCATAGAAAACATAAAAGTCATTGCCATCAAAATCATTAATATTGTTCGGAACAGTGTTGTTAACTGTTCCGAAACAAATATCTTGATTGTTTCTACATCACTCGTACATCTTTGAATAATATCTCCGGTACGATTCTCACTATGCCAAGAAAATGGCAGATGTAGAATATGATTGAATAGTGTATTACGCATCCTATGGACGAGCTTCTCTGCCCCCATACCATTTAAAGTACGGCTCATATAACGACAAATTGCCGAAACGACCGCAATAACAAGTATGATGCAAGCTACAAACCATAGATTTCCTCTTAGCCATGTAATACCACCAAATGAATCTAACCCCTTTTGTAAAAAGGAAGGAAGAGCAGCTTCTTTTGCACCAATAATACTATCGACTGCAAAAGAGATAATCCTAGGATTCAAAAGATCCAATAAAGATACAAGACAAGAAAATAGAATAAATGCAACAAAGTACCTTTTGGATCCGTTCAGATAATACAGAACAAGTTCTGTTCTGCTGTTAAACTTTTCCTTCTTCATAAATTCCTTTCTGAGAAGAATCTATCAAAGGTGCTCGAGCTCTGTATAACCCTCCTCTGATAGATGCTTACAATTTTCTTCGCTGCCAATGATGCAGACAGCACCTTCAGCCATTCCTCTTGACAGAAGATCTGAGAACTCCCCTAACTGTTCTGTTGTCATCTGTAAGATGAGCTGTCTATTCATACAGCGTTGTTCATATGTGACGCCTCGGAATTGCCAAACATCCGCAAGACGAACGGCAGCTGCAGGAGATAAGAGAGGTTCTCCACTTGCAAGACTACCAATAATCATCTGTGTTAGATCAAACGAAGTATCTTTGGAAAGATCTTTCAGATGGGCACCGGCGCTACGGTACGCCTGCAAGGCATTGTTCGTATCAGGATCACGATACGAATACGTTTGCATTGTACCAGTCGCACTGAATGTAAAACCTGTTCCATAGGCTCCTCCCTTTACACGGACTTCTGACCACAGGTAGTCATATGTCAGTAAATGAGAGACAACATTCATACGCGGATCGACTGTCGCTCCAAGATCAAATACATTATTCCCACAGGATGAATAAGAAACTCCACCTGGAATGACCAAATATTCTTTTTTATCTTTTAAGAATGGATAGCGCATCTTGGCACGCATTCCTTCTCCAGAATGAATATGACTCATTAATTCTTCTAACAGAGGAAGATTTTCTTCTCCGGTTACAGACGCTGTCATACGTTCTTTCACAAAGATGACATCACTATATAACTGGAAGTCCTGCATGAGCTGATTTTTTTCTTCCTCATAATGTTCTTCCAATCTCTTTTCATATAGACCCGAGGCATAACCGCCAACCATTTCACGGAATACCCCTTCTGCACTATAGTGAGCAGCCGTACGACGCATCGCAAGATTATGTCCATTTGCAATCATGCCCTGTCGGAAATCTTCATTATCTTGTTTCAGTAAAGAAAGAATCGCATCTGGTTCAAAGACGGTATCATATAGAATTTCCTGAATCAGATCGATAGCTTTCTTCATATTCTGTTTTAATACAGAACAAGTGACCCCTATCACCGGAATACAAGATTCTCTTTCTCCTGTTGGTGTATAGGCATCGACAAAGAAATTCAAAAGACCGATATCTTTACGGATGGCGCCCTGTAACTGTTCAACAGTATGTTCCTTTGTTGGTAAGTTTGTAAATAAATAACTCCAAAGACCGACACTTGGTAACATATCGGCTGTCACACCACCTAAAGAGAAGAATAACGTAAAGTAAACAATACCTGTATCTTCCACTGGATGTAAATAGATAGGAATGCCATTACTATTCCGTTCTTCTGTATAAAGACGGAATGGCTTCTCTGAAATATCGGATAAAGAGAGTCTTGGTAAAGTAGCTAACTGTTCTGGGGTATCTGGAGTAGCTTGCCAAACATCTAACTTCTCATTCAAAGCAATATAAGAAGAAATGGTATCGCCCCATTCTTTCTTCTTTGCAAGAAGCTTCTGTTCTTCTTTCTGCTGTCTTTCTGCCCCTAAAGTCTTAGAAGGTACCGCAATGACCGTCTTCAAGTTACCGCCGCATAAAAACTCTTCCCAGAGCTTTTCATAATATCCTTCTTCAACCTTAGCACGTAAAGAATCAAATACCGATCCTATATTCAGATTCTGCGCTGGATCACCATCATATAACCACGCTTCCATAGCACGCTGGCCATACATGAGACCTGCTGGTTCATGTTTCTCACGATAACGGAATTCCATCTGGTTGATTGTCGCAATAATCTGTTCATGATCGATTCCATTGTGTAATAACGAATCCGAAACCATCTTTAATTCTTCTTTTAAAACATCGAATTTGGATCGATCTGTATTACGTAAGACGAGGACTGCCCAAGGTTGTTGAATACCATCGTACAGTTCTAGTTCAACATCTTCACAAAGACCTTTCTCAATAAAACTCTTCTTCAGTGGAGATTCGTTATTCGCAACGAGCATATTGGATAGTGCTGCCCAAGCAAGATTCTTTTCAATATTGTCAAAAGAAGATACGATCTTCGCAATTGCAATCTGTGTACGATCTTCTTCGGCATCTCCAGGAGCGAGTTCATAAGTAATCTCATGTGTACAAGAAGGTGTTACTTCCTGCATTGGAATGGTAAAGTCAAAATCTTCTTTCTCATACTTTGAGAAGTATTCTTCATCTAAGAATTCCAATACTTTACGTATCTCAATATCTCCATCTAACCACACACGTGCGTTCGAAGGATGATAGAACTTCTTATGTGTAGCAAGGAACTGTTCATAGGATAAATCTGTGATAAATGCAGGATCTCCTCCAGATACATATTGATAACAGTTATCTGCGAATAACATACGATTTAATTCATCGACAATACTTTCATCAACAGAAGAGAAAGCACCCTTCATCTCATTTAGTACAACACCTTTATAGACTGGGTCTGCCTCTTTCTCACGAATCTCATAATGCCAACCTTCCTGATAGAAGATATTTGGATTTGTATAAATAGCCGGATGGAATACAGCATCCATATAAACCGACATCAGATTCATAAAATCTTTTTCATTACGTGAAGAGACCGGATACATTGTCTTATCTGGGTATGTAAAAGCATTTAAGAAGGTCTGCATACTACCTTTCAATAATTCCACGAAAGGTTCTCTTACTGGATATTTCGCAGATCCATTCAGTACAGAGTGTTCCAAAATATGGAATACACCTGTATCATCGGATGGAATTGTCTTAAATGTGATAGCAAATGTCTTGTTATCATCTTTGCGAGCATGCCAGATTAACTGTGCACCTGTTTTTACGTGTTTCATCTCATAAAGAGTGCCATGTGTATCTGGTAGTTCTCTTATATTTAAAATTTGAAATCCATGTACTATATCATTGATTTTCATTCATTGTTCTCCATTTCTCTATTACCTTATCATATTTCATTTCATAAAGATGGACATTCTGAATTATATTTCATTATTTTCATTTTTTAATTTAAAACAAAAGAAAATATTTTCATTTTTCTTTCAAAAGAAAGAGATAGGACATCCTATCTCTATTCATATGCATTATAAGTAATGACCCAACCATTATCTGGTACATAGATACCCTTCGCAACAATCTGGTTCTCTGTATTACGAATGACCATACGGAATGGATCACCATCTTTTGTATACGTAAGATTAATATAACGATCCGAACAGAATGGATCTTTATCTTCTACTAACTTCTGTGTATGCTTCTCCGTTACATCTGTCATATGACCTTTCTTATCATATTGCATCATAACAGAACCAATCTCATTCCCTTTATTATCTGTTATATGTGTTTCTGTATGTAATTTATTATCATATACATATGTTATATCGTAATCTTCTCCATTCTCATTACGCGTAATACCTTGAAGACGATTCTCTTTATAATGATACGTATCTTGAATCACAGTATCTACTACTTTATAAGTAGCCGTCTGTACCTTTCCATCTGCATCTTTCTCATACATATAAGCAGAACCTGTAATATCGGTCGGTGTACGTAATTTACGAGAAGAAAGAAGACCATCTTGATAGGTATCAATCTCAGAAGTAAAGCTCAAAGGTTGTCCAGGTTGTAATAACCATGAGATACGATACTTCTCATCATCCGCATGAGAGAAAGAGGAAATGGCGGTAATCCTTCCACCTTTCTGTTGGTAGCCTTCCATATTTGCAAAGTGACCATTTTCATCATACGTAATATCCACACCATATAACTTTTCACCTGCTCCATCGGAACAAGTGATATGAATTGGTAGAGCATACATGTTATAGACGATACCCTCTTCATCCGTATACGTACCCGATTCCTCTTTTACTGCATTCAGACGAATATACGTATAATCATTATGATTTAAATCAAACTCTTTCTTCAAATAGGATTCTGCTTTTTTCCGATCTTCCGATGCCAACGCTTTATCGGCTAGAAGGTCATAGACTTCAATCAAATGATCTGTGATCTCTGTACTATCTGGATTATCGGCATAATATTTCTCATATTGTTCGAGAGCCTTTTCATACTGTTTATCTCCGTAATAAGCATTTCCAAGCTTTAAGGTAGTATCTTTTCCAATATGGAAGCGGGAAGCATTCTTTAATGGTCCAATCGCTTCTTCATATTTCTGATCATGCAGAGCGGTAGAACCTTTGTCATACTCTTGGCCAGCATAACTTCTAACCCCAAAGAAGATGCCTAAAAAGATTACGATAACCGATATCAAACAGAAACGTAAGAAACGTTTATCGGCTTTCTTCTGTTCTTGGTCGGAAGGAGCTGGATCATGTACCATCTCTTTTGTATCTTTGACTTCTTTGTTCGAAGATTCTTTTGGCTGTTTTCGAAAAGCTTCTTGTAAATACGCCTGTACATCTTTTGGACGCAACGAAAGAATGACTGCGATTTCTTCCACCGTACGTCCTTCTACACAATGCAACAGAGCAATGATACGTTCTTCATATGTCAGATTCTTTAAACATTCTGTATAATCATGCAATTCCGATAGTACTGGTACATCCTCGTCCACCACAGGAATCGAATCAAAGAGTGTCTCTCTTTCTTGAATCCACTGCATACAGGCTTTACGAACAGCCTCTTGCGTATGTTCGGTCTTTTGAACGATTTCTTTTGCGGCAGCACGATTCGCTGTATACGCTTCTGCAAGATCAATCAGATTCTCTATATCTTTTACAATTGGATCCTGAAGAGGTTCACCACAATGAATACAATATTTGGCATCCTCTTCATTTTCATACCCACAACACTTACATTTCATATATTATCCTTTACAAAAAAGATGCCTAGCTGGCATCTTATGATCAGTAAATTCTATCGATTAGGATCTCAGCTCTTCCAAGATTGACACGGTCGCCACTATGAAGTTTTGCCTTACCTAGAGGTGGTAATTTTACACCGTTCACAAATGTTCCATTATGTTCGGATACATCCTCAATATATAATACTCCACTTTCTGTTAAGAAACTTGCATGTCTTCTAGAAACAGCTGGTTCTGGAATCACAAGACCACAACTTGTACTCTCTCTTCCAATTAGACAAGGGAAGCTTGTAATCGATACTTTCTTAGCATTTCCATTCACAATAACAGTAATATCGAGACCTGCTACATGAGCGGGTCTAACTGCCATAGGAACTTCTAATGTACCATCCTGTGGAATGGAATCAGCTTTTGGCATTACTGTATTTTCCATTGTATCTGCCTGGATGTTATGCATAGGAACATCTGTTGGTGGTACTGGCATAGATGGAGCTGGATTGGATACCGGAGCTGCCGCTGCTGCGTCTAATCGCTGTGCTTCTCGAAGTGCTTCTTCTTTTGTCATGGCTTTAATTTCAGAGCCATCGTCATTTACATAATATGTATTTTTCTTAACTGCTAATACAATGACGGCAATACCAAGAACTGCAACCAGTCCAAGTAATGCAAAAATAATTAATTTAGAAATTACAGGATCGTCAAACATGATGATCTCCTTTCAAACTTTACAAAATGAGTATACAACCAAATAAATATTTTCGCTATGTATCATTCACTACGTTCTGAACTATGAACCATATCATAGAGAACATTTTTAGCAATTCCTGTTTCTTTCGCCGCTTGACGAATCGCATCCCGAGCAGAGATACCAGATGCAATGGACTCCTGAATACGATTTAATACCGCCTCCATATCCACCTCTTCTTCAGAATTTTCGGTACAGCCTTCCATAACAATGACCATCTCTCCTTTCAGAGTTGGCAGTTCAGGAAGAATCTCCGAGATTGTGCCACGAATGAACTCTTCATGTACTTTTGTTAATTCACGTGCTAAGACACAATGTCGATCTCCAAATACTTTTAAGCAGCTCTGTAACATCTTCTCAATACGATGTGGTGCTTCATAAAAAACCATTGTCATCGGATATTTGACATATTCTTGTAGCTTCTTCTCACGATCATGATTGGACTGTGGTAAGAAACCAACAAAGATAAATGGTTGAGCAATGAGCCCAGACGCAACTAAAGCATTTAAGAAAGCACTCGGTCCAGATACAGGAATGACTGGATAGCCTGCTTCTGTGGCATCTAGCACAATTCTCTGTCCTGGATCATTGATCAATGGATAACCCGCATCCGATATCAATGCGACATTCTTTCCTTCTTCTAATAAAGAGAGAATTCCCTTCGAACTTGTCTCTTCATTAAAGTTATGATACGCAATCAAACGCTTCGAAATTCCAAAATGACGTAACAGACTACCACTTGTACGCGTATCTTCACAAGCAATCACATCGACACCTTGCAAAATCTCAATCGCTCTTGGTGACATTTCGGATAAGTTACCAATTGGTGTCGGTACTAAATATAAGGATGGTATATTTCCTTCAAATGATTTCTGTCTATTCACTTTGTCTCACCATCTTTTTTCTTACGTCCAAATGTACGGACCGTTACATTCTTAGCTGGTGGAGTTGGTTTTGACTCCTTTGGCTTTTGCGAACGATTACGGTTCGGATTTGGAGCATGCTTCTTAGGAGCATTTGTCGGTTCGGTATTGGCAACTTTCTTTTTCTTAGAACCAAAAGAACGTACTTCTTTCTTAACCTCTGGTTTGGTTGGCTGTAGTTCATAGTCAACATGAGTTGTCTTCGCAGGCTCTTCATGTAATGTATTATGAACTGTTTTCTTAACATGTTTCTTTGGATCTTCACCCGGTTTTGGTTTTACAACGACACCTTTACGAGGAATTGCCTTTGTACGTAAATCCTCTAAGGATAAAAAGATGACCGATTCACGGTTCTCTAACTTAGCCTCACGAGACATCACATTCATATTTGTAATACGATAGATTTCTCCTTCATATTCAACCTGTGATCCCATCTTTGGCAGACCATCAGTCAATTCTTTATAGAGATCATCTTCATATTTCAGACAGCACTTCAACTTACCACACATACCAGATAACTTCTCTGTATTTAAAGCAAGCAACTGATTCTTTGCCATATTGATTGAAATAACATCAAAATGAGACTTAAATCGAGAACAGCAACATTCCATGCCACACATTCCCATGCCACCAACAATCTTAGCCTTATCACGTTCTCCAATCTGACGAAGCTCAATCCGACAATGTAATACAGCACCTAATCTTTTTAAAAGTTCACGGAAGTCTACTCTTTGATCAGCCACATAGACAAATAGAATCTTTGTACGATCCAACGTATACTGTGCACTCAATAGATGCATATCTAACTTCAGATCTTCAATCTCTTTATTACATAGTTTAAAATCTTCTTCTTCCGCTTTCATATTGTTACGATAATCTGCCATATCTTTCGATGTGGCTTTACGAATGACTGGCTTTGTAGGCATATGAATCTTATACTTCGCAACATCCATCGCATCAGACTGAATCTGACCAATTTCAAGACCTTGTTGCGTCTCTACAACGGCCCATTCCTCTTTGTAAAAGTCAGACTGAAAGCTTCCAAAAGAATAAGGTTTTCCTTCCCCTCGGAACTTGATTACTACAGCATATGGGTAATTTACTTTTTCTTCCTTCTCTGTAGTCACTTCTTCCACGACCACTTCATTGTTATTTTCATTGAGCGTACTCATGCATTACACCCCTCCAATCTAAATAATGTCTGATAGAATACCAGACTCAGATCATTGTATCGATTACAAAGATCTTTCTGTTCTGCCGCAATACGAATCAGATCTGCATAATACTTAGCTTCTTTATGAGAAGCTTGTACTGCTTTTTGATACCATAGCGGACCTTCTTGTTTTCTTTGCAGACAATCTTTTGCATATAAAATCAAAAGATCAAAGAAGGAACATAATAAGATGCGATTCTCCAGTTTTGCTTTTGCATTATCTTTCGAAGAAGAAAGATAGGTTGTCTCAAAATCAGTAGAAAGATAGATACTCTCTTCTCCTTCTACATTCAAGAACTGACAGAACATCATCTTAATATGTTCATATAAAATCGATGGCTTATCCGCATCTTCATCCCATAGTTTTGCTAGATCCTCTTTTTCTCTTACAATATGAGAAACAAGATATGCTTCTTCTTTCGAAAAGCCGACTTCTACTGCCATCTGAATAAAATATTCTTGTGGCATCGGTAAGAATGGCAATACCGTACAACGCGATACAATCGTTGGTAAGATGCGATTCCAATTATCCGATGTTAAGATGGCTGTGACATCTTCTGCTGGTTCTTCTAAAAACTTCAGAAGACTGTTCTGAGCAGCTATTGTCGCATTTTCAATATTGCGGATAATATAGACTTTCTGGCCATTTTTTTCGAGTGCCGTCTTAGAGAACTTCTCTTGAATTGCATCGACCATATCTTTTGAGATAGTATTCTCTCTTCCATCCAATACCATCATATCGGCATAGACATGTTCTTTGACTCTTCTACATGTATTACATTCTTCACAGGCTAAAGAACCCTTCTGTTCGCATAAGATCGATTGTGCCAGCAAGATAGCAGCTTCATATTTTGGCGTACCATACGGTCCTGTAAATAACCATGCACTTGAGATACGATTTTCTTGTATAGCACTTTGTAAGGCATGATACACAATCGGTTCCTTATCTTTCAGAAATTCTTTAATCATCCAATAGTCCTTTCAAAATGTTGTAACATGCTTCACAGACCTCTTCTAGATCTTTCGATGCATCCACGATTACCATTCGATCGCTATACTTCTGGATAACTTTCTGATATCCATTGTAAACGCGATCGTGAAACTCTTTGCTTTCTAAATCAAGACGATCGAGATAATCGCGATTCTGATGGATTCTTTCTAAGCCTAGCTCGGCATCAATATTTAAGAAGATCGTACAATCTGGCATATGTCCTTCAATTGCAAACGCATTGATAGCAAATACTTCTTCTTCTCCAATTTCTCTTCCATATCCTTGATAAGCAAGAGAAGAATCAATAAAACGATCCGATATGACTGTTACTCCTTTTTCAATTTGAGGCAATACAATATCTGTTAGATGCTGACGACGAGATGCCGCATATAACAAAGCCTCTGTACGAGGATCCATATCAGTATTCTTAGGATCCAAAATCACATTACGGATTTGTTCTGCAATATAAGAACCACCTGGTTCTCTTGTATAACTGACGGCATAGCCTTCTTGTTTCAAACGTTCGGTAACTTTGGTAGAAACCGTTGTCTTACCACTTCCGTCAGGTCCTTCAAATGTTATAAATAACCCTTTTTTCATGGTCATAATTATAACATGAATATCCGCATTCATTCTCAAGATATCCAAAGGGATACTTTACCTATTCACAAGTTTTATCCTATATCTTTCCTGAATTAGAAATATTATAAAAATGAAATAACGAAGAAAGCCACCGAACAAGTCAGTGGCTCTACCATACCCTTAAGGGCTATCTACACATACATTTGCCAAAAAAACAAGATCAATTCATATAGACTTATACAATATTTAAAAACGAAGAATCGAAATCATGAACGCATTCTATGTGTATAACGGAAGACGTTTGCATTACAGCATAGCAGAGAACTGCAATGCATCGAAATAATATGCTATCCAATTTTTATGAGAATAATAACATACGTGCTAATAGGATCATGGCTAAGATGACGAATACTTTCTGTTTATTTTTAGATATTTCTAGCGCATATCCAATTACTTTTTCAAGTACGATCCATACTGCCACAAAAAGAAGAATTCCAAAACATACATAATTCAAATGTGTCTCAATTATTGTCGTAGATGAAAGCACCATCAGCATTCCCCACAAGGCCAATAATAGAACCGTCATTACAATATGGCCTATGCGCATTATCTTATCTTGCATCCTGCTCCTCCTCAACAGATATTACTATTAAGTATAGCATTCTCAACAAAATTTCTATTTGACCATTTGTCCACTTTGTAGATGGAATGTTCGATCTGCAGAAGAAGCCCTGTTAAATCATAGTACGGGCTAAAGAAACTCTTTGTACCTCACCACCGGAAAGAGTATATACTTTCTCATTTTCTAAAGAAAGAATACCGACTGTTCTAGCTTCTTTCCCAAGAAAATCTTTATAGTAAAAATGTCATCCTGACCAAGCTACTAAATACGCTTTCAACCACTCGCCTTTTGTCCCTGACTTCTTCTTAAATTCCCATTATGTTCCACAAAAGATGTATGAACTCCCCTAGGGCATACAGTGCTCAAGGACACAAAAAGGACCACTTTTATACCTTTGAGATCAGTCCCTCTACAATTATTTTACAGACCAAAAAAAATATATATGTCATATAATAATAGATTAGCCTGTCGACAAGTAAATATAGTCAACAGGCTAAAATTTGTACTCTCAAGAATCCTATTCCAAATAATTTCCACCAGCTAATTTAAAATATTCTTCCATTGTCTCATCGGGTGAAACAGTATAAATAGCTGTAGCTGGTTCGACTCCTACATAACGATAATGCCATGGTTCATACGCATAACCGGTAATCTCTTCTTTTCCTTTTGGATAACGTAAGATAAACCCATATTCATGCGCATGGACATATAACCACTGTCCCTCTGGGGTATTTTCCATTGCCTCGGTAAAGACCGTTGCTTGATCATGATCTCCAATATCCATAGCAAGACCTGTCTGATGATCCGAATAGCCTGGACGAGAAGAAATCGCATCCGCGCGTTCAACACTATATTTCTGAACGTAACTATTGTATAGCTCACTCTGATAGGCTTCTGAACGATATCCCGAACAAGCACTCAAAGTAATCCCATCTTCAGCTGCAGCAGCAAACATCTTTTCTAATGCACTCGCTGCTTCCTCACGCATCTGCCATTGATTGGTATTGATTGGGACATTGACTTGACGCAGATCACTTGGTTCATAGCCTTCTGGTAGGGCATGTTTCTTATTGGCAATAATAAGAAGACTATTAGTATTAAAAAAGCGGTCATCCTGTTCCGAATCCTGCTCTTTTATTGCGGAAGATTCTTCTTCCTGATTGGATTCTATTTCTTCACTCGAAGTCCCTTCGCCCTCTGATACAGTTGGGGCTGGATGGAACGCATCCGACTTGATCAAAACACAACCTACCGTTCCACATACAATGATAAATAAGATAATACCTAATAAAGATAACTTCTTAGTCATAATTATTCATCCATATTTTCAAGCATAAAACGGACAATACGTGCACAGTGTTTTGCGGCCTTTTCTTCAAAGATCTCGTAGCTCTCTTCAACAGATTCATCCGCTTTATCGGATATTGCACGAATAATTACAAAAGGAATCTCATGTAAAAATGCTGTTTCAGCAATCGCGCAACCTTCCATCTCTGTACAATCTGCGTCAAAATGCTCACGAATCCACTGCTTCTTTTCCTGAGAACGAATAAAGCTATCCCCTGTTGCAACTCTACCTTCAAAAGCACGAACGTCTGGTGCGACCTTTTCTACAGCTTTCACTGCAAGATCATGTAACATAGGATCTGCTTTATAGTACAGTGTTCCAACCCCTGGCACTTCACCTAGATCATAACCAAAGTTCACTGCATCTACATCATGGAATACAGCATCTTCAGAAATGACAATATCCCCAATGTTAATTTCATTATTTAAAGAACCAGCAACACCTGTATTGATCAAATGAGTAATATGAAAATGATCACACAGTGCCTGCGCTGCCATTGCCGCTCTTACTTTACCAACGCCACATTCTACGATAACGGCTTCCACAGAACCTAACTTACCTTCTAAGTATTCCTGTCCTGCAATAACGACAGAGTTGCTGACGCGCATATGATTTTTTAAATACTCTACTTCGGACTTCATTGCGCCGATTATGCCAATTTTCATCTTATTTTTCCTCTTTGCTTAAATTCGCGGACAAGCATTGTCATTCCGATTGTCTTCGCATCCGGAACTTCACCTTGAACGATCTTATCGGTAATCTCATCCAATGTATATTTCTGAATGTGAACATATTCGTCCGCATCCAGATGCTGTCCTAAATATTTTCCTTTCTTTGCATAGTACATTCCGATTGTCTCAGTATCATATGCAGGAGTCGGACACATCTCTCCAAGATAGACCCAATCTGTACCTTCATAACCTGTTTCTTCTACAATTTCACGCTTTGCGGTAGATAGATCATCTTCACCTGGTTCTCTTTTTCCAGCCGGATATTCTAAAGTCACTTTTTCTTGCGCATAACGCCACTGCTCTACAAAAAAGAAAGTTCCATCTGTATCTTCGAGAGCAATTCCAACACCACCTGGATGTTCTACCACTTCACGACTTACAAGTTGTCCATCTGGTGTTTCTGCTGTATCTTCACGAAGATTTAAAATCTGACCATGAAAACGATAGTTCTTCGTTTTCGTTTTTATTTCAAGATTACGCATATCTCTCTCCTGCCAACCTATATTATACAGAATTGTATAGATTCATGCACTATATGAAAAAGCTATCGCTTCTCACGAACGGAGACTGAAAGTCATCGGATTTCTCCATTCATTTGGAATCTCCGTTCCTAGCGATAGCTCAATTATTAATTATTTTCTTCTGATATCTCATTTCTGCAACATTATAGACAGAAACGAATGCATCTGGATCATTTTCTGTAATCCATGTATATAACTTACGATATTCCTGATTATCAACGATAGCAACAACCTCTTCACGTGACTCTAATCCATAAGCTCCTTTTGCTTCATAAACGGTCGCACCAGAATGCAATTGATGAACAATATAGTTACGTACAATATCTGGATTCTTAGAAACAATACATACTCTCTTCTTCAATGTCTGACCGAAGATAAAATGATCTAATACAATACCATTTGCATATGTACCTAATATAGAAAGAAGAACGGTACGTGGTGGGAATACAAAGATACCCGACATTGCAACGACCATGCCTGCAATAATCATAGCTTTACCTAGTTCAATATGCAGATATTTATTCATTAACTTAACAATGACATCAATTCCTCCTGAACTAGCATTCCGATTAAAGAGAATACTTAGACCAATGGATACAAAAAAAACATAACATACAACATCTAATGCATCACTTCCAGTTAAAGAAGTAAAGTTAGGGAATGTTCTTTCAAATACCTGAATCAAAATTGGAATTAGAAAACTTGTATAAACGGTCTTAAGACCAAATTCTTTACCACAAAATATAAATCCTATCACAAGTAAGATCACATTCATCAATAAAGTGAACTGTCCTACCGTAATCGGTACTAACTGTGAAACAACAATACCAAGACCAGAAATACTACTGACACTTGCGGATGATGGAACTAAAAAGAAGAATACCGATGCCGCTACAATCACAGTTGCAAATGTAATGACTATGGCCTCCTGTAGGAAATCACCCCAATTTACTTTTTTCATATAATGCCCTCCAAGACAAAATTTCCCTCGTATATTTTATATGAAAGTGTTCTTTAAAAACACAACAAATAAAGTATATTTTGTTCCGATATATAGGAAATCACAAAAAAAGAAACCCATCCAGTTTTCTATTCCACTGTCAAGGTTTCAATCTTATTACTTATCTTTTTTTTCTGGTAAATAAAATATCTGCTCACCATCTTTGGATAATTGGTATTTACCACGTGCATAGGTTTCGACATAATCGGGATCTTGCAATTTTTCTTTTTCCGAATTCAAATAGTCGTTCTCATCTTGTACTTCCTGTAACTTCACTTGTACTTCCGCAAGTTGTTGTTGCAGACGGACAGTCGTCAGTATTTCCTTAACGACACTATAGACAAGACCCGCACTCACAAAGAGTAATAATACACAAATTAATTTTGTGACAGGTGTAAGTTTTTTCTTTTTCTTCTTTTGTTTTGTAATCGTAGTCGTCATGGGAATCTCCTGTTTCCTGTATTTTAACACGTTTTATTCATTTACAGTATTTTCTGTACGAGATTCGCTGATAACTTCATAGAGTTCGGAAGCTTCTTCTTTACGCTTCACTTCTTGTGTCGATAAGACACGAATCTCTAAGCGACGATTACCAAATGTAATCGCAACAATATCACCAGCATTGACCTCATGACTTGGTTTTACAATCCGACCATTAATCTCGATTCTTTGATTCAATGCTAGCTCTCTAGATACCGTTCTTCTTTTCAGAATACGGGATACTTTTAAATATTTATCAATTCTCATCATCTTTTCTCATAGACTCTCTTGCCGTACGGATACTTTCCGCAGCCATTTGGAGATCTTTCTTTCCTTTAGGAATGATTATATGGATACTTCCACCCGTATATCGGAGGGTAATATCTTTGGATACTTTTGTTAGAGTTTCAAATAAGAGAACACCATCGATACGTTGCGAATATAAAGAAGAAAGTGTAATTTCAATATTCTTTGGTGTCTCTTTATAATTCGAAACAATCGGATCATCTAATAAAATTTCTAACTTACGCTTTTCAAATAAGGTATTCACTTCTTTTGGTAAACGGCCATACTGATCCACTATATCTTTACGGTACACTTCTAAATCTTGTTCCGTCTGCATCGCATCGATCTTATGATATAAATCCAGCTTATCAAAATCATCTGGCGCAAATGAATCTGGAATATAACTTGTCTTACGGATATTTGCATTCGCAGTCACTTCTTGTTGCGCTACTTTGCGACCTTCCTTCTTCGCTTGGATTGCTTCTTCCAGCATCTCAATATACATATCAATACCAACGGTATCAATAAATCCAGACTGAGACTGTCCTAATAAGTCACCTGCACCACGAATCGTAAGATCACGCATAGCAATCTTATAACCCGAACCTAACTTAGCAAATTCTTTAACAGCCTGTAATCGCTTCTGAGCAACTTCCGATAACTGACGACGTGGTGGAATAAGTAAATACGCATAGGCGACACGATCACTACGACCAACACGTCCTTTAATTTGATAAATCTGGGCAAGACCAAAGTCCTGTGCATTCTCAATGAAGATTGTATTCGCATTCGGAACATCGATTCCATTTTCAACAATCGTTGTACATACCAAAATATCCAATTCATGATCATTGAACTGCATCATGACATCTTCAATATCTTCACGAGACATCTTGCCATGTACAACACCAACTCTTGCATTTGGCACCATATCTTGTAACTTGCGTACAACATTGTAAATATGTTCAATATTATTATAGAGATAGAAGACCTGTCCCTGACGAGACAATTCACGTTCAATCGCACTCTTGATGAGACCCTCATTCTTCTCGACGACATATGTCTGAACGGAATAGCGGTTTAAAGGCGGTGTCTCTAACTGCGATAACTGACGTATTCCAACAAGAGACATCTGTAATGTACGTGGAATCGGTGTCGCACTCAATGTTAAGACATCAATATTATTCTTCATCTCTTTAATTTTTTCTTTGTGTTCGACACCAAAGCGCTGTTCTTCATCAACAATCAAAAGACCAAGATCTTTAAAATGCACATCTTTCGATAAAAGACGATGTGTACCAATCAAGATATCTACTTTTCCTTCTTCGGTATCTTTTAAAGTATCACGAACTTCTTTTGCGGATACGAAACGATCCAATACACGTATCTCAACAGGATAATCTTTATAGCGCTTTGAGAACGTATGAAAATGTTGTTCAGCTAAGATTGTTGTTGGACAGAGCACAGCTACCTGTTTATGGTCATTGACCGCCTTAAAAGAAGCTAAAATAGATACTTCCGTCTTACCAAAGCCAACATCGCCACAGACAAGACGATCCATTGGTTTATTGGATTCCATATCGGTCTTAATATCTTCTACTGCTTTCTTCTGATCTGGTGTCAGTTCATATGGGAATTCACTCTCAAACTTTTCCATCAGTTCATTGTCCTTCGAGAAAGCATAACCAATATGCGTCTCACGATTTGCATATAGATCGATCAAACGTTCGGCAATATCTTCTACATTTTCTTGTAATCTCTTCTTTGTCTTTTCCCAATCACCACTACCAAGCTTGTTCAACTTTGGTACAACACCTTCACGTGAAACAAATTTACGCACAAGACGGAACTGCTCTAATGGCACAAGAAGTTCTGCATTTCCTTTATAAACAACCTTTAAGAAGTCACGTTTCACATCTTGAATCTTACGTGTCTCAATACCAATATACTGGCCCACTCCATAATTGGCATGGACAATATAGTCACCTGGTTCTAAATCATCATAACCATGAATAACTTCGGCATTACGGAACTTATTTTCATATCGACCATGATGATGACGAACTTCAAAAAGTTCCGCTGCTGTATAGACTTGTAACGAATCCCGTCCAATCCGGAATCCTTGTATAAAATTAGCAAGATAGAGATTGATTCCATTCTCTACTTCTCCATCCGTCAATAAATGATAGGCAATATGTTGATTGATACAGATCTGTATCACTCTCTTATATTCTTTTTCTGGTAATGCCAGTACTATCTTCCCTGCTCCATTGACCATCTTAAGACGCATATCTAATGGTTCATTTGGAAGATGGACCTCTTCAATCATCGAAATATTATCAATGAAAGGATCCTCGCGTAGTACTTTATATCCTTTTATAAGTGAAGAAGGTTCATGCCATACAACATATTTCGGTAATAATTTCTTCTCTTGAACCATTTCCTGAATATAGGATATGGTTTCATCTATTAGTGATTTTTGGTTCTCATGGATGGCAGTCTCATCGGATAAAAGAATGAGAGGATGATCCATATAATCAGTAATACAAGCTGTCTTATCTAAATAAGCCATATATGGATAGAAACGCGGTTCAAAGATACCGGCTTCAATCGAACGAAGATCCGATTCGATATCGCCACTCATAACCTCTTCCCCTAATGTTTCCGTTTCTTTTATTACCTGGGAAATCTGTTCACTTGTAAAAATGACATCACTCGCTGGCACAATTTCAACCGCATCGACTACTTCAACGGTCTTCTGCGTTGCCGTATCAAAAAAACGAATCGAATCAATCTCCGTATCAAAAAATTCGATACGGATCGGATTATCGTAATTGATCGAATAAACATCTACAATGCCACCACGTGCGGCATACGTTAAAGGCTGATCAATATGGGACGTTGGACGATATCCACCCGCCGCAAGTGCTCTTTTTAAAGAGTTCATATCGATTTTCTGACCAGTCTTTAAAGAAATACAGCCATTTCGAAAATCTTCTGGTAGTGGTAATAAGCGCATCCATGCACTTGGGCATGTAATAACGACCTGGTGCGGATTTTGTAATAAAGAAGCCATTGTCTCTGTCTTCATCGCTGTCATCTCTGGAGAAGCTGTGATTGCCTCTACTCGGAGTGATTCATCCGCGCCAAAAAGAGCACATTCTTCTTCCGATAGGAGAGCTGCTATTCTATCATAAAGAAGCTGTGCTTGATAAAGATTTGGTTTCACGACAAGGATCGATCTTTTCTTAAGTGTATAAGCAGCCGCAATCACAAGAGATTCTTCTACCAAGGAGGTGAATGGAAGATCCCCTTTATTCTGATTCAACTGCTTTACAGCTGGATTGTCCTTTAATTCGTTCAGTAGCCATTTTGGCATACTTGTTTTTGTTCTATTTTCTTTGTTCACTTCTTAATATTATAACGCGACATAACTTTGTCCATAGGTTCTGTGACCCAAGCATATGCTGCATCTGCCGCTGCTCTTAATGCAAATGTAAAGTCTTCCTGTTCGGCTTTTGGAACAGGAGAAAGTACCCAATCCGGAACCAGATCATGATTTCCACGATCACTATGCCCAACTCCAATTCGGATTCTAGCAAGATCGGAAGTTCCTAAATGCTGAATAATGGACTTCATACCCTTCTGTCCACCTGCACTCCCTTTTGTACGAATACGTAAAGAGCCAACCGGAATATCCATATCATCATGCATAATTAGAATATCCTGTGGAGCGATCTTATAAAAATTGACAGCCTGAATGACCGCATTACCACTTTCATTCATATACGTTAATGGCTTCATCAATAAGACTTGTTCTCCATTAATGACAGTCTTACCAATATTTGCCTTCCACTTTTCTGTATTTAAGAACACACCGACCTTATCACAAAGATAATCCATTGCCATAAAGCCACTGTTATGTCTTGTTTTTTCGTATTCACGACCTGGATTGCCAAGTCCAACAATTAATTTCATTCTTCTGTTTCCTTTGTATCTTTATCGTCTTGTTTTGCGGCACTATCATTTGTAATCTTAAATGTTTCCGAATCCGCATCTTCATCCTCAGTATGTTTACGAACTGTTAACTTCAATACCTTCAACCATCTATCACCAACACCATATTCTGAGAAATCTTCTAGCATTGTTTCACATTCTGCATATTTCTCTACATCACCTGCTTCTTTATATAGAACAGCTAAGTGTGCATTAACGATATTCTTGTAGAGACCAATCATAGACTTTGCATAAACAAGATCTTTGTAATCACCGGAAAGAATCTTCTTATAGAATTCCATACCTCTATCACCTGTATGATCATAGAATGTATTTAATTCATCATGGATAGCTTTACACATCTGATTGGCAAGCATTTCTCCATATGGAGCCATCTTTTCATCTACCTTTAAACGAAGATCTCTACGATGATCTCCTTCTAATAAGTTTGGAATAGCAAGGTACATATAGAAAAAGGAATCTTCATCCATCACAATAGAAACATTTCCATTATTGTTCTTTTCCATTAACTTATCCATGTCAATCGAATTCAGAACATCATCGAATTCTTTAAATTCCTGATGATAGGCAATACCCCATAATTTCAATACTCTTGCTTTGTTCTGGAACTCCTCATCCGAATTTGCAATCATTTCATTTGCTTTAGCAAAGAATTCCTCTTTATCACGTAAAGCATTTACAATAGCAATCAGAGCTTTACCTTTCTTATTTCTTTTATTCATCTTAAAGATTCGTGTGATCATGAAAATTGTCACACCGAACAGTACAATATTTAAAATCAGCATCGCATTCATATTGTTTTCCCTCCGTGTAAAGGATATTATACAGGAATCCCATAAAAAAGACGTCAGAGAATCAAAAATCAATACAAATCTGACTTTATGCATTTTTTTTCACTTTTTGTTATAATACGTGTGATTTTATAAATAGTAATGGAATAAATCAATTATGGAAAATAAAAAACCACAAGAAAATACTCAACCGAAGAAAAAACGTTTCTTCACAATCAACGTTATATTGCTCTTATTACTGATTTTCTCAATTTCTTTATTTGGTCTATCAGTCTATGCGTTCATGCATCAAGACGATATTAAAAAAGCAATTGTAGAATCAAATACACCAAAGACACCAACTTCAACTACAACTGTAACGATGCCTTTACCAGAAGAACTGCTGACACCATCTTCCAAACAGGTTCTCGTCGATCGAAATCATTCTTTACCGACAGATTATGTTCCAGAGACACTTTCTTCTCCTTATATTAACAGTACAACGGATGTCATCCAAATTGACCAAGAAACAGGCGACATGGCTAAACAAATGATCTCTGCAGCAAATGAACAAGGGATCTCACTGACTGTAACAAATGGATATCGTTCGTATGCGGATCAACAGAAATATTATGAGTCTCGTTCTGCACTTTTAGGTGATACCGTTGCGGATAAACAGATTGAAAAAGCAGGTTTCTCCGAACATCAGACAGGCCTCGCTATCGATTTTACAGATGATCCTGCAAACTCTACACCAACGCAGGCATTTGGAGATACTCCAGCAGGTCAATGGTTACATGATCATGCACATGAATATGGATTCATTCAACGTTATCCAAAAGGAAAAGAAAAGATTACTGGCTATGACTATATGCCATGGCACTATCGTTATGTAGGTGTCGATATCGCTACAGCTATATACGAAACGAATCCTGATTGTACATTCGAAGAGTTCTATAATGTACAAAATGAGCATACAACTCATTAAAATAGCTTATTTTCTAAAAAATATGCCCGTTCCACAATCCATTTATTGACTTATCAGAAGAATAAATATATTATTGTTTCGCGAATGTTTTCTAAACATTAGAAAAAATATGGAGGTGGTACGCAATGAAGAGAACATACCAGCCAAGCAAGAAAAAGAACAAAGTCACTCACGGCTTCAGAGCCCGCATGTCTACAGTCGGCGGACGTAAGGTCCTTTCTAGAAGACGTGCTAAGGGCAGAAAGGTCTTATCTGCTTAAGTAAGAAACCACCCTTTGGTGGTTTTTTTTATCAAGGTTAACTTATGAAGAAAAAGAATCGTGTCAAAAGATCAGAAGAGTTTCAGAAAATCATTCATAAGGGAAGAAAATTAATTAATGGACAGTTCGTTCTCTACCTCATGCCAAAAGCAGATGAAGAAGCGAGAATCGGTATTTCTTTATCAAAAAAGATTGGAAATGCGGTAGAACGTAACAAAATCAAACGTCAAGTACGTATGATGTGTCAAGATCTTGTCGATTTTAATTCCGCAACGCAAGATGCTGTCATTATAATTCGTTTTTCCTATAAAGATAATGATTATGAGGCAAATAAAAAGAGCTTGGAAAAAATATTTAG
Source organism: uncultured Bulleidia sp. (assembly GCA_963557245.1). Lineage (GTDB taxonomy): Bacteria > Bacillota_I > Bacilli_A > Erysipelotrichales > Erysipelotrichaceae > Bulleidia. The sequence goes on along the minus strand of CAUWDF010000001.1, from coordinate 33,777 downwards.
AAAAGCTACAATAATATAGATATTTTTTTAAGGAGAAAACATGAAATTAACCCCGCGTAGAAAAAAGTTATTAATACTACTGTCGGTTGTTGTACTTGCAGTTGTATTAACAGGATGTACAGCGCCTGTCGATGAGAATGGTAAGATCATCCTTATCACACAGAGCACAACATTCTCAGAGGTATTCAAGAACGAGTCCTGGTTCACAGCACTGTTCGTATTCCCACTCTCTTGGTGCATCAATAAGCTTACTCCAATGGTAGGTGTTGGTGCCGCTATCACACTTGTTACATTGGCATTCAATGCACTTCTTGGTGTACTGACATTAAAGAGTACGGTCGGCGCACAAAAGATTCAGCTGATCCAGCCAGAGATGGAACGAATCCAACGTAAGTATGAAGGTAGAAATGATGATGCATCAAAGATGCGTATGGCTACCGAACTTCAGAACTTATATACAAAGAACCATATTAATCCATTAGGATCCATGCTTGTACAGTTCGTCCAGTTACCAATTATTATGGCTATGTATATGGCTGTACAGAGATCGGAAGCTGTTGCAACTGGTACATTCTTAGGAATGGATTTACAGATTAGTTCTTTAAATGGTATGAAGGGCATGTTCCATGGTGATATGAATGGATTTATGTTCTTATTACTGTTCTTATTCATGGCACTCTGCCAGTACTTATCTATGAAGATTCCTATGTTCATCCAAAAGAGAAAGGCTGAAAAGGAAGCTGCAAAACATCATAGAAAGCCACAGGTTGCTCAGAATACTACTACAAACAAAGTCATGCAGATTTATATGATGGTAATGATTCTGATTTTCGGTCTTACATTGCCAGCTGCGATGTCCTTATATTGGGCAATTAACTCTTTAGTTAATATTCTCAAGATGTTCCTTGTTCAGAAATATATTGACAACACGGAAAAGAAAGAAGGAAAACTGGCATGAAGAACTACACTGCCAAAACATTAGAAGAACTCTTAGATGTTGCTTCAGAAGATAAAGAATGTTCTGTTGATGAGCTGATGTACAATATTACAGAAGAAAAAGAAGATTCGGTAAGTGCAGATGTATTCACAATGGAAGATGTAAAGGAATTCCTGTTCGATTATATGGGAGATTACTTTACAGGTATCGACCTTGATATTGAAGTTGCAATCGAAGAGAGAGAAGATGAATTCATCATCAACCTCAATGCCGATAACAACGCTGTATTAATTGGTAAGATGGGTAAAACACTCGCTGCCTTTAATACGGTAATCCGTGCTGCTGTCAATGCACAGTTCAGCAAGAGAATCGATATCTTAATTGATGTAAACCATTATAAAGAAGAAAGATATGCAAAGCTTCGTGCAATGGCAAAGAGAATTGGTAAACAAGTTCAGAGATCTCATGTAGGTGTTGAACTCGATCCAATGCCAAATGACGAAAGAAAAGTCATTCATAAGACATTAAATGAATGGCATAATATCAAAACGGAATCAAAAGGTGAGGGTAATGCGCGTCACGTATGCATTACATTTGCTGAACCAGAATCTGCAGAAGTTGCTGAATAATCAAAAAAACGAATGGAAAAATTCATTCGTTTTTTTGTATTGATGAAAACTATCAACAATCACTAAAATAAGTAAAAATCCCTAAAGTTTTCCACATTTATTCAAAAAACCGCTAATTTATAGTATTTTTTAAAAGTACTGTTGAGAATCGTGAATTTCAGACTGTTGGAAAAATTATGAAAACCACCGACTTATCAACATGAAAACCACAGTGTTTACAAACAAGTTTTCCACAACTGTGGAAAACTGTGGGAAACTCGCATAATTGCTTAATAAAGCCTTTTTGCGATTGTTTATAACTGTTAATTACATTCTTACATTTATGACTTTTTCAACAAAATCACAACTTTTCCCCAATGTGTAAAACTAATCCACATTTTTTCCACTATACTAAAGATGTGGAAAAGTGTGGAAAACACAAATAATCAGCATATTCATGCTATATATTGTAAATTGTGGATGTGTGGAGAAAAAAGTTATCAACAATTTTTATGTAGATTTTACACTAAATGAACCCTACAATATACCATGCAAATATAAAAAAATTAGAGGTAAATATTCATGTCGTTTACTAAAGATCAATACCTATCAGAAGTATGGACTAAGGTTCTCCATTATCTTCTGACGAACAAGAACCTAGAACCGGAAATTATAGATAACTTCTATAAACCTTGTAGTATCTATGAATTGTCCGAAGAAAAAGCAGTTATATCTGCGCCAAATATTATTTCGAAATCTATCTTGCAATCGCAGTCGGATATGATATCGGAAGCTTTTGTAACCGTGCTGGACCTTAATAACTCACTCATGCTTGAAATATGTCAGCCAGCGGAACTTTCCAATCGTACTGTCCCTATTAAACCTGTACCGCTCAACGACACGGATTTTCAATCTATGCCAATCCAAAAAGAGCGTACTTTCGATAATTTTGTAGTAGGCGACTGTAACCGTGAATCCCAAGCTGCCGCTCTTGCTTGTGCTCTAAATCCTGGTAAATTCTTCAATCCTTTATTTATATATGGTAATTCTGGCCTGGGTAAGACACATCTATTAATGGCAATTGCCAATTATGTATTAAAAAACGATCCAACGAAGAAGGTTTACTATACTGAGTCCTTAAAATTCGTTGAGACCGTTGTCAATGCCATACGTGAGAATAAGATCGAAGCCTTTAAACAATATATGTATAATATCGATTTATTCTTAGTTGATGATATCCAGTTCCTTGCTGGTAAAGAAAAATCTCATGAGATCTTCTTTACTATATATAATGAGCTGGTCAATAACCGAAAACAGGTATGTATTGCATCGGATCGGCAACCACGCGAAATCAAAGGACTGGAAGATCGTCTGATTTCTCGTTTCTCGAGTGGGCTTTCCGTTGGTATTGACTCACCTGAATTTGAAACTTCACTTGCTATTTTACAGATGAAGATACGTCAGAATGGATATGGTATTGATGATGTCGATGATGAAGGTCTGAATTATATCGCCTCTAACTTCTCTGGTAATGTACGAGATCTAGAAGGGGCATGGAATCGTGTCCTGTTCTATGCAATCGAATTCCAACCAGATGGAGGTTGTATCAAGTTTGAGACTGTTATGAATGCCTTAAAGAGTCATGCTGTCGTTTCCGATAAGACTGGTCTTTCACCGAAAAAGATTATTAAAACGGTAGCGGACTACTATGGACTGACAAAACAACAAATAACTTCAAAAACTCGAACAAAGAATATTGCAAATGCGAGACATATTTCGATTTATTTATGCCGAAAATTACTCGATTTGCCGTATATTAAGATAGGAGATGAATTTGGAGGGCGTGACCACTCTACAATCATCTCAGCATGCGCGAAAGTAGAGAAGCAAATTAAGAAGGATCCAGCTTATGCAAATGCGGTCAATGATCTAGAAAAGCAGTTAACAAACTGATTTCCACAAATTTGTCCACCACATTTCAACGCATAAAAGCACTTGGATTTGTGGATAAATAAAGCTTTTTAAAAAGTTTTCCACAATTCCCACAGTTCTAATAACAATAAGACTTAATAAATATATATTATTAATAAAAGCGAAATAGGAGGCATTACTAAAATGAATTTTTCAATCAACAAAACTGCATTCTCAAGTACAGCAAGCATCGTATCTCATGCGATCTCATCGACAAGTCCTCAGCCATCTCTTAGAGGCATGAAGATCACAGCGAAAGATAATACGTTAATTCTTACCGGTAGTGACGCTGATATCTCTATTGAAAAGACTATTACAGCAAATGACTCCAATAATCTCGTTATTTCAGAAGAAGGTTCGATTCTAATTGAAGCAAAATATCTTTTAGACATTGTTAAAAAATTAGATTCTGAAATAATTACGATTGAAGTATTAGATGGAGCTTTAACAAGATTCTCTGGTAATTCTGCTGTATTTAAAATTAATGGTATGAATGTAAATGATTATCCAACCATTGATTTCTCTAGACCTGCTGATAGCATCTCTATTCAAAGCAGCATTCTTTCTGAAATTATCGAAGAAACAACATTCGCTACTGCAATTAAAGAAACAAGACCCGTTCTCACAGGTGTTCATTTTTCTTTAAAAGATCATGTCTTAACATGTACAGCAACCGATTCCTATCGTCTTGCAAAAAAGACACTTCCATTCAATGTAGATGCTTCTTTTGATATTACAATTCCTGCAAAATCATTAAATGAAATTCGTTCTACAATGATTTTAGATCAAGATCAGATGATTGTAATGGCTATGAGTGATAAGAAAGCTCAGTTCTATAGTGATGATATGTTATTACAGACACGTCTTCTTGATGGTGGTTATCCGGATACCGATCGTTTAATTCCTGATGCTTTTGATTATAAGCTTACAATCAATCGTATGGATCTGATTCATGCGATCGATCGTACTACATTCATCAAGAGTGACAATATGAATGTCAACCGTCTACAGTGCAGTGCCAATGAAGTCATTTTAACAAGTAAATCACAAGAAATCGGTGAATCAAGAGAATCTCTTACAGCTACATTTGAAGGAGAGGATTTAGATATTAGTTTCTCTGGAAGCTATGTTTTAGAAGCCGCAAGAGCTTTCAAGAGTGATACAATCATGATTCAGTTCAAAGGAGATATGAGACCATTTATCCTGACGGATCCACAGGATGAAACCATTTTGCAGCTTGTCCTTCCTGTACGCACATATAATTAAAAATTTGGGATATTTCCTCTTTTAGGAAGTATCCTTTTTTTCATTTATGAAATAGTTTTCACAATTCCTATTTCCCTGCTTGGAGACAGGAATTTTTTGCTATTTTATGATATAATTAAGAAGCTTTATCATATAAAAAAAACAAGGGAGATTTTCATGAATAAAATCACGACTGAATACATTACATTACAGCAGTTTCTAAAGTTTGTAGGTGTCGCTCAAACAGGCGGTGAAGCTAAGATAATGGTTCAAGAATCGGAAATCTACGTCAATGGTGAACCTGAGAACAGAAGAGGTAAAAAACTGTATCCAGGTGATGAAGTGAAAATCAACGGAAAGAAGTTCATTGTTTCCTGATGATTATTAAAAGTCTTAAATTACGTAATTTCAGAAACTATGAATCTTTATATATGACATTTGATCCACATCTGAACGTTTTTACAGGTGAAAATGCACAAGGCAAGACAAATTTATTAGAGAGTCTTGTATATCTTTCTTTAACAAGAAGTCATCGAATTGCAGATGATAAAAAATTAATTCGAGATCAGATGCCATTTGCGGACATTCGTTGTGTCTGCGAAGAAAATGGAAAACAGAAAGAAATGGAAGCGGTCATTCATCCGAAAGGCAAGACATTGCTCGTACATCATCAACCAGTTAGTCGTAGCAGTGAATTTGTAGGAATCCTAAATACAGTTCTCTTTGCACCAGATGATTTACGTCTCTTTTCTGACTCTCCAAAAGATCGACGAAGAATGATGAATCAGGAGATTACAAAAGTATCTTCTGCTTATCTTCTTTCTTTAAATCGTTTTCAATCTTTTCTAAAAGAAAGAAATCTGATTTTAAAAAGACCAGAACCAGATGTAGCTCTTCTTGATACATTAGATGTTCAGATGGCAAAAGAAGAAGCTGTCATTATAGAGATGCGAAAGCATTTCGTAGATACATTGAATCAATATATGCGAACAATGTATCAAAAAATAGCTGGAGAAGATTGCGATGTAGCGATTGTATATCGTTGTTGCAATGATTCTTTTGGGCAAGAAGATATTCTTAAGAAACATCAAGAATATCGGAAAAAAGACATTGATAGTCGCGTGACCTCGTTTGGTATTCATCGGGAAGATATCCTCTTTACTATGAAAGATAGACCGATCACAGATCTTGCAAGTCAGGGGCAGAAAAGAATGGTCATGTTGGCTTTTAAATTAAGCTTACTGGAATATATTCGTTCTATGACAGGGAAGGAGCCAGTATTATTACTGGATGACGTGCTGAGTGAATTAGACCAGACAAGACAAAAAAGATTATTATCTCTTGTCAGTAGTCCATATCAATGTATGATCACAGCGACAGAAGTCCCTTCCTTTTTAAAAAATAAAAAAATAACAGAATTCCATATTGAAAATGGAATCATTCATAAATTATAGGAGGCATGGCATGAGTGAAGAAAAAACAGCAGAAGTCATTAAGACTGCAGATGGTACAGAAGCCGTTATTGGTGGTGAAATTGACTCAAAAGTAACCGAAGAATATAACGATTCGGAAATTCAGGTCTTAGATGGTCTGGAAGCTGTCCGTAAGAGACCAGGCATGTATATTGCCTCTACCTCCTCGAAAGGTCTACATCACTTGGTCTGGGAAATCGTCGATAATGGTATCGATGAAGCCATGGCTGGTTATGCATCAACTGTCACAGTAACCATTGATGAAGAAAATGTTGTTACGGTCGAAGATGATGGACGTGGCATGCCTACAGGTACGAACTCTAAGACAGGTAAATCAACCATTGAGACAATTTTTACGGTATTACATGCCGGAGGTAAGTTCGGTGGTGGAGCTTATAAGATTTCTGGTGGTTTGCATGGTGTAGGTGCTTCTGTTGTTAATGCACTTTCGACATGGCTAGAAGTACGTGTCTTCCATGAAGGAAATATATATTTTGTTCGTTTTGAGAATGGTGGGCATGCGGTAGAACCTCTTAAGATCATTGGTACATGCGATACCGATAAACATGGTTCTCAGGTCAAATTTAAAGCAGATCCTACCATCTTTACAGAAACAACAGTATATGATCATGATACTATTCGTGATCGCTTACGTCAGTTGGCTTTCTTAAATAAAGGAATCCGTCTTGTTTTTCAGGATCTAAGACAGGAAGAAGAAAAGAAACGGTCTTATGAATTCTTATTTGAAGGTGGAGTCAAGCAGTATATTGAATACCTTAATAAGTCTAGAGCAGTTGTACATCCAGATATTATCTACGCAGATGGGTATGAAAAAGATATTCAGGTAGAAGTAGCTTGTCAGTACAATGATGGCTATAATCCATCGATTTATACTTTCTGTAATAATATCAATACTGTAGAAGGTGGTACACATCTAGAAGGTTTCAATCTTGCTATGAACCGTGTCATTAATAAATATGCAAGAGAGAATAAATTCTTAAAAGAAAAAGATGATAATCTAACAACAGATGACTGTAAGGAAGGTCTTACAGCTGTTATTTCAGTAAAACATCCAGATCCGCAGTACGAAGGACAAACAAAAACAAAACTTGGTAATTCCGAAGTACGTAAAATTGTATCGGATATTTTTGGTACACAACTGGAACGCTTTTTATTAGAGAATCCGGATGAAGCAAAAGCAATTATCGAAAAAGCTTCAATTGCGTCTCAGGCAAGGCGTGCCGCTAAGAAAGCAAGAGAATTAACAAGAAGAAAGAATGCCTTAGATATTTCTTCTTTACCAGGTAAATTAGCAGACTGTTCCTCGAAAGATGCAAGTATTTGTGAAATCTATATTGTCGAGGGTGAGTCCGCCGGTGGATCTGCAAAAGAGGGAAGAGATTCACATTATCAGGCAATTTTACCTTTACGAGGTAAGATTTTGAACGTAGAACGTGCTCGTCAAGCAAGAGCTTTTGAAAATAATGAGATTCGTTCTATGATTACAGCATTTGGTTGCGGTATTTTGGATGAAGTAGATACATCTAAATTACGTTATAACAAGATTGTTATTATGACCGATGCCGATGTCGATGGTGCTCATATTCGCATCCTTCTTCTTACTTTCTTCTATCGTTATATGCGTCCGATTATTGAACAAGGCCATGTCTATATTGCACAGCCACCTCTTTATAAGGCACAGAAGGGTAATACCGTCCGTTATGCCTATACGGAGCCGCAAATGGCTAAAGTACGTGCTGAATTAGGTGATCGTATTTCTGTACAGAGATATAAGGGTCTTGGTGAAATGGATGCTGAACAGTTATGGGAAACAACTATGGATCCTAAGAATCGTACGTTGATTCGTGTCACGTTAGATGACGCAGAAAAAGCGGATGAATACTTTAGTATTTTTATGGGCGACGATGTCGAACCTAGAAAGAATTACATTATCGAAAATGCGGACTTCGCAAGTCTTGATATTTAAGGGAGGTTAATATGGCGAAAGACGATTTCATGGAATTTGATGAATCCAAATTTGATCCAGGACATATTACCGAACAGAATCTAACAGATGAGATGAAGAAAGACTTCATTGACTATTCGATGTCCGTTATCGTCGCAAGAGCGCTTCCAGATGTACGTGATGGTCTCAAACCAGTACAAAGAAGAATTCTTTATGCGATGAATGAGATGAATAACACACCGGACAAACCATACCGTAAATGTGCGCGTATTGTCGGTGATACAATGGGAAAATATCATCCACATGGTGATACTTCTATCTATGGTGCCCTTGTTTATATGGCACAGAAATGGAACATGCGCGAAGTTCTTGTGGATGGACATGGTAACTTTGGTTCTATGGATGGCGATGGTGCTGCAGCAATGCGTTATACCGAAGCGCGTATGTCTAAATTATCTGTAGAATTATTAAGAGATTTGGAGAAGGAGACTGTTAATATGTCTCCGAACTATGATAATGAGTTAGAAGAACCAGATGTCCTGCCAGCTCGCTTTCCTAATTTACTTGTAAATGGCTCAATGGGTATTGCCGTTGGTATGGCTACGAACGTTGCGCCACATAATTTAGGAGAAACAATTGATGGTGTTATTGCCTATATGAATAATCCAGAAATCACAGTACCGGAATTGATGAATTATATTAAAGGTCCAGATTTTCCAACTGGTGGTTATATTATTGGTCGTACAGCAATTCGTAAGGCATTTGAAACCGGTAAAGGTACAATTGTTATGCGTGCCAAGACAGAAATCGACACAATGCCAAATGGCAAACCACGTATTATCGTAAGAGAGATTCCTTACATGGTGAATAAGGCTTCTATGGTAGAAAGAATCGCTCAGTTAGCACGTGATAAACAGATTGAAGGCATTACTGATCTGCGTGATGAATCTAATATGAATGGTATTCGTGTTGTTATGGAATTACGTAAAGACGTCCAGCCAGAAGTTCTTCTGAACCAACTGTATCGTCTTTCTCCATTACAGTCGAATTTTAATGTAAATAACGTTGTATTGTTCAATAATGTACCAAAACAAGCTTCAATGTTAGATATGATCAAAGGTTATGTTGATCATCAGATTGATGTTGTTGTACGTAGAACAAAGTTCGATTTAAAGAAGGCACAAGCTCGTGCGCATATTTTGGAAGGTTTACGAATTGCGGTCGATAATTTGGATGCGATTATTCATACGATTCGTAATTCTCGTGATGCAAATGAAGCAATGCCACGTTTAATGGAAGGTTTTCATTTGGATGAGATTCAGGCAAAAGCTATTTTGGATATGCAATTCCGTAGATTGACTGGTCTTGAAAGAGAAAAGATTGAAAGTGAATACCAGGATCTGTTAATTAAGATTGATGATTTGAAAGATATTCTTGCGAACCATTATCGTGTCGAAGAAATCATCAAGAATGAGCTTACAGATATCAAGAATAAGTTCTCTACTCCTAGAAGAACAGAAATTATTGATGGTTCTGCCGATATGGAAGATGAAGATCTTATCCCGGTCGAAAATATTGTCATTACACTATCTTCGAATGGATATATCAAACGTATGACGGCAGATACGTATCGAGTCCAGAACCGTGGTGGTAAAGGTATCAAGGGGATGGAGTTAAATGCGGATGACGCAATTGATCAGTTTATTAACATGTCAACCCACGACAATCTACTTATCTTCACAGATACTGGTAGAGTGTTCCGTGTAAAGGGATATAATATTCCGCAGTTCTCACGTACTTCTAAAGGTCTTCCAGTCGTTAATCTTATTTCCATTAGCAAAGATGAGAAAATCTGTGCAATGGTATCGTATGCGAACGATGATAAGAGTAAGTTCTTATTCTTTGCAACAAAGAATGGTCTTGTAAAACGTACTCCGATTGAAGAATTTGAGAATATTAATAAGAATGGTAAGATTGCAATCGGTCTTAATGATGGAGATATTCTTGCTTTCGCTGCTGGAACAAGTGGTCAGGATGAGATTATTTTGGCTAGTACAAAGGGGAAAGCAGTTCGTTTCTTAGAAGATTTGATTCGTCCATCCGGTCGTACTGCACGTGGTGTACGAGGAATTAATATGGATGAAGGCTCTGTTATTGGTATGGCAACGAGTCGTCAGGGTAACTACATTCTTACAATTTCTTCCAATGGTTTCGGAAAGAAGACACCATTAGAAGAATTCCGTATTACGAACCGTGGCGCGAAAGGTGTTATTGCGGCAGGTATTACAGATAAAACAGGTGATCTTGTTGCAATGCGTGCGGTGAATGGTGATGAAGACTGCATGATTATGACAGATGCGGGTATCTTAATCCGTATTTCCTTAAATCAAGTTTCTGAGTATTCTCGTGCTGCACAGGGTGTTAAAGTCATTAACTTAACAAATGATCAGACGGTATCTACAGTTGAGATTCTTGAACCAGAGGCAGAAGAGGAAGAAATATTAGAAGACTCTTCAAACGAAGGTTTCATAGGACAAGTAGAATCTACTGAAAAATAATCACAAAGGAATCTATGAATGATAGATTCCTTTTTTTAGTTCCTATCTGTAGTAAAAAATAAGAAATCGTTGTTCATTTCTCGTGCTCATTTTCTCGTATTGACAAATTGAAATTGCAATGTTTTAATGGTTTTAAAGCGTAGAAGGGGACTAGTAACAAGTATTTCGCAGCCTCAGAAAATCGGTGGAGGATGTGAACCGATGCGAGTCTTGTGAATCCACCCGTGAGTGAAATTAATACTTTCCGGCACCGCCCGTTATCCGTTAATGAAGTGGCTAAATTGTTTCACGTGAAACAATTTAACAAAAAGGGTGGCACCGCGATGACATCGTCCCTTTGTTGGATGATGTTTTTTTATTTGAAAGGAGATTAAAATGATTGATATCAAACTGATTAGAGAAAATCCAGAACTTGTCAAAGAAAACATTCGTAAGAAGTTTCAGGATGAAAAACTTCCTTTAGTTGATGAAGTTGCAGCATTTGATAAGGAAGTTCGTGAAGTAAAGCAGAAGGGCGATGCTTTACGTGCGGAACGCAATAAGAAGTCGAAAGAAATCGGCGGACTCATGCGCGATGGCAAGAAGGAAGAAGCGGAAGCAGTCAAAGCAGAAGTAAAAGCTATGGGCGATGAGATGGAAAGACTTGAAAAGAGAGAGGCCGAACTCAATGAAGAAATTAAACAGAGAATGTATGTCATTCCAAATATCATTGATCCATCTGTTCCAATTGGTAAAGATGACAGTGAGAATGTAGAAATCGAAAGATTTGGTGAACCATTTGTTCCTGATTTTGAAATTCCTTATCACACAGATATTCTTGAAAAGGTAGATGGTCTTGATATTGATTCTGCAGGTAGAACATCTGGTAATGGTTTCTACTATTTAAAGGGTAACATTGCGCGTTTACATTCTTCTATTCTTGCATATGCAAGAGATTTCATGATTAATCGTGGATTTACTTATTTTATTCCACCATTCATGATTCATGGTGATGTTGTAAATGGTGTTATGTCTTTCGCAGAAATGCAGAATATGATGTATAAGATTGAAGGAGAAGATCTTTATTTGATTGGAACATCCGAACATTCTATGGTTGGACGATTCATTAATCAGATTCTCCGTAAGGAAGATCTTCCATATGCATTAACATCTTACTCTCCATGTTTCCGTAAAGAAGTAGGTGCACATGGTATCGAAGAAAGAGGTCTTTACCGTGTACATCAGTTCGAAAAACAAGAAATGGTCGTTGTATGTGAACCAGAAGATTCTATGGATTGGTACAACAAGTTATGGCAGAACTCTGTAGATTTCTTCCGTTCCCTTGATATTCCAGTACGTACAATTGAATGTTGTTCTGGTGACTTAGCTGATCTTAAGGTAAAGAGCTGCGATGTCGAAGCTTGGTCTCCACGTCAGAAGAAGTATTTCGAAGTTGGTTCTTGTTCTAACTTAGGCGATGCACAGGCAAGAAGATTAGGTATTCGTGTAAAAGGAGAAAAGGGCAACTATTTTGCTCATACACTGAATAATACGGTTGTTGCGCCACCAAGAATGTTAATTTCCTTCATTGAAAATAATCTTAACGAAGATGGATCGATTCGTATTCCAGAACCACTAAGACCTTATATGGGTGGTCAGGATAAAATTGCTGTTCCAGAAAAGAAAAAGAAGTTCTAAAATAAATGGTATGAGATAAAACTCATACCATTTTTTCGTAGAAAGAAGGTATATGTTATGTTAGGTGCAATTATAGGTGATATTGCTGGTTCTATTTATGAGTTTCATAATCAGCGTTCGAAGGACTTTGTTATGATGTCAGATAACTGTACTTTTACGGATGATACCATCATGACGTGTGCGATTGCTGAAGCTGTAATGCATTATAAAACGAGTGGGGGAGACTTAGGCCGTTACGCTGTACATTCTATGGTTGAATATGGAAAAATGTATCCAAATGCAGGGTATGGCGGAAAATTCTTTGATTGGTTATTTTCTCCGCAACATGAGCCTTATAATAGTTATGGAAATGGTGCGGCAATGCGAGTATCTCCTTGTGGATATGCAGCAGATACTTTACAAGATGCATTATGGATGGCTGAAAAAGTGACTGAAGTTACGCATAACCATCCAGATGCAATTAATTCTGCAAAAGCAATAGCAGGAACAATATTTTTGGCTAGACATGGCAATTCAAAAGAAGAATTACGTGAATTTTGGAAAATGCATGATTTAAATCCTTCCTTTACATTAGATGAAATTCGTCATACATATACGTTTGATGTTTCGTGTGATGGATCTGTTCCAGAAGCTTTAGAAGCATTTATAGAAGGAACGAACTTCGAACAGGTTATTCGTTGTGCGATCTCGATTGGAGGGGATAGTGATACGATTGCAAATATTGCAGGTGGTATTGCGGCGGCGTATGAAGATATTCCACAAGAACTAGAGAACCGTGCTTTTGATTTTTTGGATGCACATCTTACGGGAGTGGTTCGTGAATTTGAACATCGTTATCCAAGACGTATTCGCTGATTGTTTCACGTGAAACAATTAAAATAAAATCAAAGTGAAATAAGAGTTGAGAAGAAATAGAAACTCAGGTATAATAGAAGACGGCACAGCAAATATGTTCTAACCTGGTCAGGACCGGAAGGTAGCAGCCATACGAACCTCCATTCGCGTGTGCCACTTTTTTTATATCTGAGGGTAGAAAAAATGCAATTACCAGAAGATTATATGCGTGAAGCATTAAACGAAGCAGAAATAGCATATCAATTGGATGAAGTGCCGATTGGTGCTGTGATTGTAAAAGATGGTGAAATTATAGCGCGTGCACATAATATGAAGGAACATCATCAACTTGCATCTTCTCATGCAGAAATGCTTGCAATTAATCAAGCATCAAAAGTATTAGGCACATGGTGCTTACAAGAATGCGATCTATATGTCACATTAGAACCTTGCATGATGTGTACAGGTGCGATGCAACATGCACGTATTCGTCGTCTTTATTATGGAACGACGGATCCGAAGGGTGGAACAATTGAAAGCTTGATTCAAGTACGTTCGATTCCGCGTTTAAGCATCTATCCAAGAGAAATATATGCAGATATTCTTCAGGAAGACTGTTCGCATATATTAAAACAATTCTTTAAAGAAAAAAGAGAATATAAAAAAGCTATCCGGCAAGCAATAAAAGAAAAAGAAAGCAGGGATTAATAAAAATAATCTCTGCTTTTTTGATTCATTTTTAGAAAAATAAATAGAATTTAAAATGAAATGGAAGAAAGGTATAAATCCCTTGAAAAAAGCAATATGCATACATAAGAAAGTTTGATTTTACGTGTATAATATTATGCATAGGAGTATCGAATGGCAAAACTTGCATTATACCAGAAATATAGATCCCAGACCTTTAATGAGGTTGTTGGACAGGAATATGTTGTGCGTTCCATTATGAATGCAGTACATGAAAATAAAGTTGGACATGCTTATTTGTTCTGCGGTCCACGTGGAACAGGTAAGACAACCATGGCAAGATTACTCGCAAAAGCTGTGAATTGCGAAAATCCAGCAGAAGCACCATGTGGTGTATGTCAGAACTGTATAGCTGCAACAGAGGGGACACATCCAGATATTATCGAAATTAATGCGGCAAACGAGACGCATGTAGAAGATATTCGGGAACTGATTGAACGTTCCAGCCTGGCACCAATGCAGGGAAAACACAAAGTATATATTATTGACGAGGTGCATCAGCTTTCATCCGCTGCTTCCAGCGCTTTATTAAAAACATTGGAAGAACCACCAGAAAATGTAATCTTTATTCTTGCAACAACGGATCCACAGAAGTTATTGCCTACTATTATTTCGCGTTGTCAGCGTTTTGACTTTACAAAAGTTAAAAAAGATCAGATTCAGAACCATTTATTAGATATTGCTCAAAAAGAAAATATCCAAATGGAATCAGAAGCTGCATTGATGATTGCAGAATTGGCAGATGGAGGAATGCGTGATGCATTATCTATCATGGATCAATGTGCTTCTTATACGAGTGATTGTATTACAACAGAAGCAATCGATCGCATCTATGGTCTTACAACAGCGGAAGAAAAGGTTCATTTAATAAAAGATATCCTCCAACATAATATTGAATCTTTGATTCAACGTATTCAAGATTATGAAGAACGAGGTATTGATTTAATGCGTTTCACCGATGGTATGATCAATATTTTGAAAGAAACTGTTATTTATAAGAATACCGAAAAGGAAAACTTACTCAAACTGATTACAAAAGAAAATGCACGAGAAATCTTATCTCTTGCGGATGAAGAGACATGTATGCAGATTGCAGAAAAGTTGATTGACGCAAAGGGAAAGTATCGTGTATCGCAGAGTACTGCAATGACTTTTGAGGTTGTATGCTTGCACTTAGCAACGAAAGACTTCCATGCAGTTCCAGTGATGGTAGCACCGAAGGTTACAGAATCACAGAACACAGACAAAGAAACAGTGTCTATTACCCATACTTCAAATCCTGTTTCTGTTCCAGCGTATATGGAATCGAAACCAGTTGTAGAAACGTCATCTGCACTACCGGTTCCGACACAAGAGGAAAAGATAGAAGAACCAGTACCAATTGAGAAGGAAGAAAAGATTGAATTAGACGAAGAAAATATTCTTTCTATCTTAGTTGTATGTGATAAACAGAGTAAAGTAAGCGATGAAAATACCTTTGCTATGTTAAAGAGTCACAGTACGATAGAAAATCGGAAGTATATCAATCTATTAGATATGTCTGAGATTGCTGCAAGTGGTAAGGATATTATCTTGTTGAAATGTAAACAACAGGCAGTTGTCAATCGTATCAACGCTGTGGAAATGAATCGTGAACTCTACTTCTTTTTGAAGAATGATATGAGTACCGATAAAGTCGTATGTGCTATTCAGAGTGATGCATTTACAAAAGCACGTGAAAAGTTCCGTGAAAGAATGTTGAATGGGACATTACCAGCAAAAAAAGTGATTGAAAAGTATATTCCAGAACATATCAATGAAGAAACTCCAGAAGAAAAAGTATTGAATTTTTTTGGGAAAGAGAATGTAGAAATACAATAGGAGATAAAACATGGATTTACAGAAATTAATGCGTGATGCACAGAAGATGCAGCAGAACTTAAGTAATATTGGCCAGGAATTAGACGAAACAGAATATACTGGTACATCGAATGGTGTAACAATTAAAGTAAATGGTAAAAGTGAATGTCTTCTTGTCGAGATTCCAGAAGATATGTTAACGGATCGTGAGATGTTACAGGATGTGATCATGATTGCATTCAATGATGCGACATCTAAGGCTGCACAGGATCGTGAACAGCGTCTCGATGAAGCAACACAGAATATGGCTCTGCCGGGGATGTAAGAATGTACCCACAGAGTCTTAGAAATTTAATTGAACAGTTTCGTGAACTCCCAGGAGTAGGCGAAAAGACGGCGGAACGCTATGCATTGGCAATTGCAGATATGGATGCGAGCCGTTGCGAAGAGTTCGTCAAAGCTATCGTTAATGTAAAAACAAAACTGACACGTTGTAAGGTATGCGGAAATCTATCCGATCATGATACTTGTGAAGTATGTGCGGATACGAGTCGCGACCATCATACAATCTTTGTTGTACAGTCAGCAAAAGATGTATCAGCTATGGAACGTACAGGTGAATACCGAGGAGTCTATCATGTACTAAATGGTCTGATTTCCCCATCTAAAGGTATTATGCCAGAAGATTTGAACGTGGATAGCTTATTAGAACGCTCTGAAGATGCTAAAGAAATTATTCTTGCGACAAGTACAACGATGGATGGTGAAACAACAGCGATGTATTTGGATAAATTGATTCAGGAAAAGAATCCTGATGTATTAGTAACTAGAATTGCTCATGGTCTTCCATCTGGAGGATTATTAGATTACGCAGACGATATGACATTAGCACATGCATTAGCAGATCGTCGCAAAATGAAATAAGAAAGGAAATGTAAAATGAACACAGACCTCAAAATTGCTCAGGATGCAAAAATGGAAGATATTCGCAAGATTGCCGAACGTGCAGGAATTGCGGAATCTTATCTTGAAATGTATGGAAATGATAAAGCAAAAGTTAGCCCAGAATTATATCGTTCTTTAAAGGATAAAGAAGATGGCAAATTGATCCTTGTTACAGCAATCAATCCAACAAAAGCAGGTGAAGGTAAATCAACAACTACAATTGGTCTTGCGGATGGACTTGCAAGAGCAGGTAAGAAAGTTATGGCATGTCTTCGCGAACCATCTCTTGGACCTGTATTTGGTCTGAAAGGTGGCGCTACTGGCGGTGGCTATGCTCAGGTCATCCCAATGGAATCAATCAATCTTCATTTTACAGGGGATATGCATGCAATCACTTCCGTAAATAATCTGATTGCAGCGATTCTAGATAATTCGATTTATCAGGGAAATCCATTAAATATTGATCCAGAAAAGGTTGTATGGAAGAGATGTATGGATATGAATGACCGTACTCTTCGTTCCATTACAATTGCACAGGATAAGAAGACAAATGGTGTCGAAAGAAAAGATGGATTTGTTATTACAGTTGCAACAGAAGTTATGGCGATTCTTTGTCTTTCGGATGATTTAAAAGACTTCCATGAAAGAATCGGCAAGTGTGTCGTAGCTTATACATATGACGATAAGCCAGTTACAGTAAAGGATATTCAGGCAGATGGAGCGGCTACAGTCTTAATGAAGGAGGCTTTAAAGCCAAACCTCGTACAGACACTGGAACATACTCCAGTCTTTATCCATGGTGGACCATTCGCAAATATTGCGCATGGCTGTAACTCAGTAATTGCTACAAAGACTGCGTTGAAGTTGTCTGAGTATGTTGTGACAGAAGCAGGATTTGGTGCTGATTTAGGTGCTGAAAAATTCTTGGATATTAAGTGTCGTGCAGCAGGATTACATCCAAATGCTGTTGTTATCGTTGCCACAATCCGTGCCTTAAAGATGCATGGTGGTGTAGAAGAAAATCTCGGGGAAGAAAATGTAGAAGCATTATTAAAGGGTGCAGCAAACTTACAGAGACATGTAGAATCTATTCAAAAGTTTGGACTTCCATATGTCATTGCAATTAATAAGTTCGCAACGGATACGCCAGCGGAAGTAGATGCTTTAATGAATTGGTGTAAAGAAGCTGGTCATCCAGTCGCTCTGGCCGATGGATGGGCAAATGGTGGCGCTGGTATGAAGAATCTTACAAATCTCGTATTAGATGCTTGTGACCAGGCAAATGCTTTCCATCCTTTATATGATGTCAATCTTTCCATTGAAGAAAAGATTAATACAATCGCCAAAGAAATTTATGGTGCAGATGGAGTTGAATTCTCTGATCTTGCAAAAGAAAAGATTGAAGTATTTAAGAAGAATCATTGGGACAACTTGCCAATTTGCATGGCTAAGACACCAAATTCCCTTACAGACGATGCTAAAATCAAGGGCCGTCCAGAAGGATTTACAATTCATGTAAGAGATCTGACAATTTCTGCAGGTGCAGGATTTGCAGTTGCTTATACAGGAAATATTATGACTATGCCGGGTCTTCCAAAAGAACCTGCAGCCATCCATATGGGTGTAGATGAAAACGGCGAAACATACGGATTATTTTAAGGATAGAAAATGAGTTCAATAGCTTACGTAACGGATGAAGAAATGCTGGAATATCATAGATTGTGTCGCAATCGCACAATCCTTTTCTGGCGTTTAGCAAGTAAAAGAAAAATAGCGGATTTCCATAAAGGGGATCTTCTATTCTTTTACTCACGTCCGATACGGGGCAGGAAAAAAGGACTTGTGGGATATGCGCATTATGATTCTACAAAGTGTCTTTCCTTGAATCAGATGTGGAAGCAATATGGGGAATCGACTGGATATTCTTCAAAGCAAAGGCTTGAGGATGCAATTGCCAAAGCCGCAAAAGGTGAGATTCCAAAACAGATGCGGTGTTTGTATCTGACAGATGTGGTATTCTTTTTAACGCCAGTCTATCCGCAAGAGTTCGGAATTGATTTTCCGATTCATTTAGAGAGTTATATTTATTTGGATCGGTCGGATTCAAAAGTGACAGTAATGATTTTAGAATGTGCACGAAAACATGGAATCGATTTATGGTCATTAGATCCGAATCGTACACCAGATGATATATTCCGCGCAGATGTCATGCGCCATAAACTAGCCATGATAGGAGAACTGTGTGGTAAGTCTTCCTTTAGCCAACGTGAAAAGGACAGATGTCGCAAACTTATCACGGAAAAGCTGACAGATACGAAATGGGAACGCATTATTGGCTCGGAGACCGACATTATGATGATGGATCGTTATAAAGTGAAGGTAGCGTTCGCTCTCTGTTATCAGACAAATGATAGGGATGCAAAAATCCGAGAATTATATGGGAAGATCCTTTTATATAAATATTGGACAAAGAAACTGAATTTTGAAAAAAAAGTTATCTTTACCATTATAAGTGATAAAGAGGATCTGGAAGTGAAAGAACTGGTGGAACAAATTAATCATGCGTGATTTTGATATCATCGTTATTGGAGGCGGCCATGCTGGTATTGAAGCAGCACTCGCAGCCGCTCGTACAAAGAAAAAAACATGTCTTTTGACATTATCAATTCGTAATATCGGTAAAATGCCATGTAATCCTTCTGTAGGTGGACCGGCAAAGGGAATTGTTGTTCGTGAATTGGATGCTTTAGGTGGTCAAATGCCGATTACAGCCGATCATACTGCTCTACAGTTTAAGATGTTGAACAGTGCGAAAGGACCGGGCGTACGTGCGCTTCGTGTCCAGTCGGATAAAATTGCTTATAAAAAGATGATGCAAGATGTATGTTTGCATCAAGAAAATCTAACAGTCATAGAAGGAATGGCTGTTCGTATTCATGCTAAGAATCATAAGATTACAGGTGTTACTTTAAAAGATGGGTCTTTCTTATCTTGTGAGATTGTTATTTTAACAACAGGTACTTATATGGCTGGTGTCAATATGATTTCCGATGAAGTATGTGAAGGTGGTCCAGATATGGAAGAGACTACAAATGATCTTTCAGCCTCTTTACGTGAACTTGGTTTGGAAACGTTCCGTTTAAAGACGGGAACACCACCTCGTGTAATCACATCTTCGATTGATTTTTCTAAGACAAAGTATGAACCTGGTAGTGAAGGTTTTTTACGTTTCTCAGAAATAACAAGATCAGAAGATGTATTACCATTTGAACAACAGGTTCCATGTTACTTAACCTATACAACACCAGAAACACATGAGCTGATACTGTCGAATCTGAATCGTTCTTCTATGTATTCGGGTGTGGTAAAAGGCGTAGGACCTCGTTATTGTCCTTCCATTGAAGATAAATTAGTACGTTTTAAAGATAAACCACGTCATCTCTTATTCTTAGAACCAGAATCTCTTTCTATGGATACAACATATGTACAAGGTTTCTCTACTTCTTTACCAAGAGATATTCAAGAAAAAATGGTACATTCTTTACCTGGTTTCGAGAACAGTATCATCAAGAAATATGCATATGCTATTGAATATGATGCAATCTTACCAATACAAATGAAGCCAACATATGAATCTAAAATTATAAAAAATTTATATACAGCTGGTCAGGTTAATGGTACTTCTGGCTATGAAGAAGCAGCTGGACAAGGTATGATGGCAGGTATTAACGCTTCTTTAAAGTTAGATGGAAAAGAACAGATTGTATTAGGAAGAGATGAAGCGTATATCGGTGTCATGACAGACGACTTAACGGCAAAGGGTACATTAGAACCATATCGTTTGCTAACAAGCCGCGCTGAATTCCGTCTCCTTTTACGTCATGATAATGCCGAAGAGCGCTTGATTCATATTGGTCGTAATGCAGGTCTTATCAGTGATGAACGTATGGAGATGTTTGATGAAAAACAAAAAGCTCTTCAGCATACAAAAGAACAGCTTAAGGCAACAACTTTTGAAGCAGATGATCCAAAAGTTCATGACTATCTTCTCTCTTGTGGTTATGAAGAAAATGGACATCGTGGTTTGAATGGTCTAGATCTTGTACGTCGTCCAAAAGTAGAAACAGAAAAGTTATTTGCATGTATCGATGAGACATGTGATTCTTTTATAGCGAACAAGACAGATATTGATCTAAAATATGCTGGCTATATTGAAAAAGCAAAGAGAGAAGCGGAAAAGCTGAAGTCTATGGAAGAAATCAAACTTGGTGTCGATTTTAATTATGATGAAGTCGATAATCTATCCATTGAAGGTAGACAGAAGCTCATGAAATATAAACCTGCCACAATGGGACAGGCAAGTCGTATATCCGGTGTCAATCCGGCCGATCTTGCCGTACTAGCTATTGCGGTTAAACAAGGAAAGGGATTGAATAAATGAATTATCAGGATGTAGTATCCAATGTCCATATTTATGGGTTTGAAGATGCGGTAAAGGGTGCGAAGTATTCTTATGCCGTTGATCTAAATAAAGTCACATCCGAGATTACAAAATCAACGATGGCTCTAGCAACTTGTCCAACCGGTAGTGGTCATGATCAATTCATGACAGGAATCGTTGTACAGTTTGATTTAACATTCTCTAATAAAGCTTGGGTTGAAGCGGAACGTTATAAGTTCCTTGATTTTGTGTCTTCCCAATCTACGATGCATCGTATTACGAAGTTTGATTTGGATGGCGCGTACATGCCTTATACGGATTCTAGAATCGTAGAAATTATGAAAGAGAAAGTAAAGGAATATAATGCAATACAGGATGAAATTGCGGCTTGTAAAGAAATGGGCGGCGATGTTCATGAACTGACAAAGCAATCGAATGAAAAATACTTAGAAATCTTATATTCCAATCCTGCCGGATTCCGTTTGACAGCGAAAATGACTACAAATTATCGTGCATTAAAAACAATCTATCATCAGAGAAAAGATCATCGTTTGCCAGAATGGCGTGCTTTCTGCAAGTGGGTAGAGACACTGCCCCATGCTGAATTTATTATTGGAGAAGAAGTTAAATCATTTTAAATTCCTATATAAGTGGATAAATATTTTATCCACTTTCTTTAGCCTAATAGTGTAAAAGGGCTTATTCATGCACTTTCTATATCAAAAATTGTGGACAAAAAAGTTTTCCACATATTTTAATCTTTTATTATAAAAATGAGAGTGTTATGATTTTAAAGAAAGAGAAGGATGAAGGAATGACAATTGAAGAATTAGTAAAAAAGAGTGAAGAATGCGGTGTCATTCTTTCTGAAGAGATGGTCGCTCAATTGATTCGGTATGCGGATCTTTTGCGCGAATGGAATGAAAAGATGAATCTGACTGCAATCACAGAAAAGGAAGAAGTATTTGAAAAACATTTCTATGATTGTATTTTGCCATTATCCGTTAAGGAATTAAGTGGAAAGGTTGCCGATATTGGATCTGGAGCTGGTTTTCCAGGACTTGTATGGAAAATTGTGCGCCCTGATCTCAAGATTACACTTGTGGAACCTACTGGCAAAAGATGTAATTTCTTAAATGCAGTTATTCAGGATCTTGGATTAAAAGAGATACAAGTCGTGAATGAACGTGCGGAAGAATTTGTCACAAAAGCTCGCAGTTCTTTCCAAGTCGTTACAGCAAGAGCTGTTGCGAACCTGCGCCTCCTATCCGAGCTTACTCTTCCACTTGTACAGACTACTGGCCTTTTTATCGCTATGAAGGGATCGAAAGGACATGAAGAAGCTGTAGAAGCGAAACATGCGACAGATGTATTGGGTGCTGTATTAGAAAAAGAACAGGATGTATCTTTGTTCTCTGGAGATGCGAGAGTCAATCTATTCTATCGTAAAGCGAAGAAAACACCTGCGGAATATCCTCGTAATTATGGAACAATGAAGAAAAAGCCACTTTAAGGAGAAGATATGCCAAACAGATTTTTTGATATTTTTACAGAGATGGATCGGGAGCGCGTCATTTCTGTATCGGTAGAAAAGATCAAGCCATCTCGTTATCAGCCAAGACTTATCTTTGACGAGAACGATCTACAAGAACTTGCGCAGTCTATTCAAGAAAATGGTTTAATTCAACCTTTGACTGTTCGTGCGGTAGGAGATCACTACGAACTGATTGCTGGAGAAAGAAGATATCGTGCGTGTTGTAAGATTGGAATGGATAAGGTTCCATGTTATGTATTGACACCAACAGAAGATCAAGCAGCTCAGATGGCTCTCGTCGAAAATATTCAGCGTAAAGATCTGTCGGCTATTGAAGAGGCAAAAAGTTATGTTCAAATCATCCGCCAATCCGGTATGACGCAAGAAGAATTAGCCAAAAAGATTGGTAAGTCTCAGTCTTCGGTCGCAAATAAGATTCGTCTTCTGAATCTTCCGGATGAGATACAGGCAGGGGTCATGGAAGGAAAAATCACAGAGCGTCATGCCCGTGCAATTTTATCGATTCCAGATGATCAAAAGAAAAAAGTCTATAACATCATCGTTCAGAAAAATCTAAACGTACGCGAAACAGAAACCTATATTAAAAAAATTTCTGCAGAACCAAAACCACGTTCCCATCAGAAGACGAAAGGTTTTTCTAGAAATACAAGGATTGCGGTCAATACAGTTGAGCAGAGTATTAAAATGATTGAAAAATTAGGTATAGAAGTAAATACAGAAACGGAGGAGACACCGACAGAAGTCTGCATGATCATCCGTTTTCCAAAGAAGTGAGAGGAAGATAAATGGGAAAGATCATTGCAATTGCAAACCAAAAAGGTGGTGTCGGTAAGACTACTACCGCTATGAATCTATCTGCAGGACTTGCTTATGTAGGCAAGAAAGTACTGCTTGTTGACTTTGATCCACAGGGCAATGCAACACATGGTATCGGTGCGAACAAAGTTGGGTATGATAAAAGTACATATGATCTTCTGATGAGTAATAGTACTGTTGATGATATTAAAGTTACATTACAGATGCCACCATTAGATGTCATGCCTTCTACGGTTGACCTTTCCGGGGCAGATGTAGAAATGGCTTCATATGAGTTAGGCCGTGAGAGACTATTGAAGAATAAGCTTGCTCCGGTAAAGGATCATTATGATTACATTATTATTGACTGTCCACCGTCTTTAGGTCTTTTAAATACAAATGCTCTGACCGCAGCGGATTCCGTCATGATTCCAGTTCAGTGTGAATATTTTGCATTGGAGGGTTTGACACAGTTATTAAGTACAATTCGTCTTGTCCAGAAGTTATTTAATCCAGAATTATCCATTGAAGGAGTTCTTCTGACAATGTTCGATGTACGTACGAAGTTATCGGTTGAAGTACAGCAGGAAGTTCGTAAATATTTTAAAGAAAAAGTATATAAGTGCTATATTCCTCGTAACGTTCGTTTATCCGAGGCGCCTTCGGAAGAAGAAACAATATTTGAATATGATACACGTTCGGAAGGAGCGAAAGCATATGCACAGCTTGTAAAGGAAGTTATCTTCCAGAATGAGAAAGGAAGGAGGTAGCGTATGGCAGGAAAGAAGCAGGCAGGTCTTCATAAAGGACTCGATTCCATTTTTGAATGTAATGTAGAAAAATTCTTGGATGACATTCAGAACAGTTCCACATCAACACCAGGCAGAAGAGAAATCTCGATTCCAGTTGAAGAGATCCGTCCAAATCCATATCAGCCACGTAAGGAATTTGATAAGAAAGCATTGGAAGAATTAGCAGAATCAATTCGCACACATGGTATCTTTACTCCACTTCTTGTTCGTAAGAGTGTCTCTGGGTATGATCTGATCACAGGTGAAAGACGTTTAAGAGCCGCAAAGATTGTAGGTCTTGAAAAAGTACCTGCGATTGAAGTGGAATTCACGGAAGATCAGATGATGGAAATCTCCATTTTAGAGAATGTTCAGCGTGAAGATCTGAATCCAATTGAAGAAGCAGCTGCTTATGAATCTTTGATTCAAAAATTAGATTATACACAGGAGAAGCTTGCGGAAAGAGTTGGTAAGTCTCGTGAATATTGTGCAAATATTTTGCGTTTACTGAAACTTCCAGATGAAGTACAGCAGCTTGTTATTGATAAGAAGTTGACGATGTCTCATGTACGTCCTCTTTTAAGTCTAAAAGATGAGAACCGTATCTATGATGCGGCAGAAGAAGTATTAAAGAAGAAGATGTCCGTTCGTGAAGTTGAGAAGTATGTCAAAGAGCTGAATGGACAGGATTCCGCCGAACAGGTTGAAAAAGAAAAGCCCAAGAAAGATCCGATTATCGTAGATCTTGAAAATCATATGAAGGAAAGACTTGGTACAAAAGTACAGGTTGCTCATAAAAAAATCACAATTTCTTTTTCTGATAACGATGACCTGAATCGTATTTTGGAATTGATTGGATGCTTAGACGAATCCATTCATGAATAATAACAGACAGACAGAGTGATACACTTGTCTGTCTTTTTTTACGTATATGTATATACAAAAAGAATGAAGTGTTAAATATGATGAAAGGGTTTACATTTTTTGGTGAAACAAAACGTAAATTATGTATATAATAGGAGCATATTAGAAGAGTTATGAAATCTATTTCGTTATAATTACAGATATAATGTGAATGAACATTGATGTAAAGCGGAGGGACGTAAGAATGACAGATCGTTCCTGGAAAATCTATTACACACTAGCCATTGTTGCAGCTCTTGTATTATTTATTATAAATGGTTCATGGGCCGCTGGATGGATCTTAGGATGTACTCTTTCCAGAATTTTATATTGGCGAATTGAAAGGTTTTGGGGAGGTGTAATCGATTCAGGTTATAGTACACCACATATTGGTTATTCGACATTTGGTATGAATCTATTGATTATGGCAGGTGGACTGCTTGTATGTATTATTCTTCCAAATGTATTCAATATATTCGCTTATACCGCAGGCATCTTAATTATTAAATTTACATCATTGATTGATGCATTATCTGCTAGAAAGGAATCTTAATATGTCAATTCAAACAGATGTATATACCATCGTGTTCCTGACTATATTATTATGTGCAGGAATGATCTGGATTTCAAAGAAGATCGATCGCACTGATCCTATGGAGAAACCAAAAGGAATCGTATTACCAGTTATATTAGGGGTACAAGCGGTTCATAAGATGGTAAAGGATTCAGTTGGTAAGCATTATGCAGATGCACTGACTCCATATATTCTTGTGTTATGGGTATATATCTTTACCGCTAACATCATCTCTTTATTTGGATTTGATTCACCGACAGCGAACTTTAGTGTCACGTTGTTATTATCTATCATTACTTGGGTATTGATTCAAGCAACGGAATTTAAGTTTATGGGCGTGAAGGGATATTTCCATTCATTCTTAGAGCCAATCGCAGTTATGTTACCGATGAATATATTTGGTAAGTTCTCTACAATGGTATCGATGTCTTTACGTCTGTTCGGTAATATTTTATGTGGTGGTGTCATGATGCAGCTGGTATATACAGCTTGTCAGTCTTTATCCAATTCGATTATTGGATTACTTGTGCCAATTACAGGAAATGTATTTAACTTTATGGCACCGTTCATTACACCAGTCTTGCATGCATATTTCGATTTGTTTGCAGGATTTATTCAGACACTTGTATTTGTCACGTTAACCGTGGTTCTCATCGGGAATGATATTCCTGAAGAATATAGAGATAAAGCTTAATAGGAGGAGCTAATATTATGGATATCAACAAAGGATTAATTGCAATTGGTGCAGGTCTTGCTGTCATGACAGGTATGATGACAGGTCGAGGCGAAGGTGAAGTTGCAGCGCATGCATGTGATGCTATCGGAAAGAATCCGGAAGCAGAATCTAAGATTCGTTCTACAATGATCTTAGGTATTGCTCTGTCTGAAACATGTGCGATTTATGGTTTACTTATCGCATTCCTTCTGATGTTTGTATATTAATGGATTGGAAAGTGTAAAACGAGATGATAGATGTCGATATCAACGGTCAGTTAATACCGAATATACTGACAATCGTCGTCCAGTTATGCAGTACTTTAATTCTCTTTTTGGTAGCGAAAAAGTTCTTATGGAAATCAGTTAAGAACTGGCTCGATGCACGTGCTGTAAAGATGCAAGAAGATTTAACTGCTGGGGAACAGGCAAAAGCAGATGCGTTACAGGACCGTTCCAAAGCACAGGAACAGCTCACGGCTGCTTCAAAGCGTTCGGAACAGATTATAGATGCAGCAGTCAAAGAAGCGAGCGCAGAAAAAGAGTCGATTCTTGCGGAAGCACGTCGAGAAGCAAATGCAGAAAGAGAAAAAGCACAGAAACAGATCGAATCAGAACGCAATGCAATGTATGATTCCATGAAGAAGGAAATGGTAGACATTGCGATGGATGCTGCGGCTAAGCTGATTGGAGATACAGATACAAAAGATCTAGATCGTAAGGCTGTAGATGCTTTTGTAAAGGATGCAGATCATGGCGAATGAGATTGCGGAACGTTATGCATCTGGACTGTATGAACTGGCAGATGAAACCAATTCCATTGCCGAGAAAAAAGAACAGACAGAAATGATTCTAAATGTACTCGAAGCGAATCCGGAAACGGATCTCCTTTTTCGTGCAGTAAAAGTCACAAAAGAAGAAAAGAAACAGTTCATCGAGAATACATTCGGGAAAGAATGTGATCGTGATCTTGTGAATCTAATAAAACTAGTGATTGATAAAGGTAGAGTATTTGATTTAGAAGCTATATTAAAAACATTTATTACTTTAGCGGAAGAACACTTGGGGATTGAACGTGCTATCGTTTACTCTGCACGTCCATTAGAGAAATCCGATCTGGTACGTATCCAAGATGCTCTTTCTAAAAAAACAGGTAAACAGATTGTTCTTACAAATCAGATTGATTCTTCACTTATTGCTGGTATCCGTGTGAAGGTAGGCAATCAAATCACAGATATTACAATGGCAGCGAAGATTGATGCAATGAAGAACGTACTATTGAAAGGAGGACAGGCATGAGCCGTCAGATCAGACCGGAAGAAATCAGTTCCCTTATTAAAGAACAGATTAAAAATTACGATTATAAGATCCATTCTGATGACGTCGGATATGTGATTTCCGTCGGCGATGGTATTGCGATGGTCCAGGGCATTGATAAAGCGATGTCCTCAGAATTATTAGAATTTCCTCATGGTGTCATGGGTATGGTCATGAACCTGGAGGAAGATCATATTGGTGTCGTACTTTTAGGGGATGATACTATGATCAAAGAAGGCGATACAGTCAAACGTACTGGACGTATTGTGGAAGTTCCTGTTGGCGATGGACTTCTTGGAAGAGTGGTCGATCCTTTAGGAAATGCAATCGATGGTGGTGACCCAATTGTATATACTTCTACAAGACCAGTTGAAAGAGTAGCGTCAGGTGTTATGACACGTAAATCTGTCGATCAGCCTTTGATGACAGGTCTTAAAGTCATTGACTCCATGATTCCAATTGGTAAAGGACAGCGTGAACTGATCATTGGTGACCGTGAAACAGGAAAGACAGCAATTGCAGTTGATACGATCATCAATCAGAAAGGAAAGAATGTCCTTTGCATTTATGTTGCGATTGGTCAGAAGGA
The DNA here is from genome assembly GCA_963557245.1 of uncultured Bulleidia sp. Taxonomy (GTDB): domain Bacteria; phylum Bacillota_I; class Bacilli_A; order Erysipelotrichales; family Erysipelotrichaceae; genus Bulleidia. The sequence goes on along the minus strand of CAUWDF010000001.1, from coordinate 5,299 downwards.
ATCAACCGTTGCACGTATGGTACAGAAGTTAAGAGAAGCGGATGCGATGCCATATACTGTTGTGGTAAATGCTTCGGCGTCGGCGAGTGCACCAATGCAATACATTGCACCATATGCAGGTTGTGCAATGGGGGAAGAATGGATGGAACAGGGAAAGGATGTTTTAATTGTTTATGATGACCTTTCCAAACATGCGGTTGCGTATCGTACCATGTCTCTTCTTCTGAAGCGTCCTCCAGGACGTGAAGCATATCCGGGTGATGTCTTCTACTTACATTCTCGATTATTAGAAAGAGCAGCAAAGTTATCCGATGCATTAGGAGGAGGTTCTTTAACTGCACTTCCTATTATTGAGACACAGGCAGGTGATATTTCAGCCTATATTCCTACCAATGTTATTTCGATTACAGATGGTCAGATATTCTTACAGACAGACTTGTTCGCTTCTGGTATTCGTCCAGCAGTCGATTCGGGTCTTTCAGTTTCCCGTGTTGGTTCTTCAGCTCAGACAAAGGCAATGAAGAAAGTATCTTCTTCCTTAAAATTAGATCTTGCTCAGTATCATGAGATGCAGTCTTTTGCTCAGTTTGGATCGGATTTGGATGAAAGTACTAAGAAAATCTTGAATCATGGTGAAAAGGTTACGGAACTTTTGAAACAGCCACAGTATAGACCAATGTCTATGCTCGATCAGGTACTGTCTTTATTTGCGGTCAAGAACGGATATATGGATTCTATTGAAGCAACAGATGTACCAGCTTTTGAAAAGCAGTTACATCGTTATTTCCATGAGAATTGTAAAGATGTATGTGAATCTATTGAAAGCACTAAAGATATTACAGCTGAAACAGCTACAGCCTTAAAGACAGGCATGGCACAGGTTCTTGAGCAGTTCCAACTTGCTAAAGGAGTGAACTAATATGGCAGGGCAGTCTAGACAAGCACTGCGCACAAGAATCCGTTCTGTCCAATCTACTCGTAAAATCACAAAAGCGATGGAGATGATTGCAAATGCAAAATTGCATCGTCAACGTACAAAGATGGAAGCAAATCGTGAATATGCTCAACGGCTTCAAGATACGGTCAATGAGATTGTAAGTGGAAGCCGTGGTGTTGAATGTCGTTACTTTGTAAAGAATAGTTCTGAACGTACTTTTACAGTTGTTTTTTGTTCTGACTTAGGTTTATGCGGAGGTTATAACGCAGCTGTATTAAAGAAAGCAAAAGAGAACTTAAATACAGAAGATCCTATCTTCTTAGTCGGAACTTCTATGTACCATGCTTTTGCAGAGGCTGGGTTTCATCTTTTGAATCAAGAACCGGTTTCCTCAGATAAGCTGGATTTCGCTACTTTAAAAGAAAAGGTAGAAGCTGGTATTCAGATGTATCAAGATAATGAAGTAGGTAAAGTTCAGATTTTATATACACAATTCATTAACACCATGCGTTTTGAACCAGCTTTCGATCAATTAGTGCCATTTCAAGTTTCTTCGGAAAAGAAAGATTCTTCTACGGAGGCAGAAACATTATTTGAACCAGACGCAGAAACGATTCTGAACTCTCTGATTCCAATGATGATTATCAATGTGGCATACTCCGATTGGATGGAATCCACAACGAGTGAACAAGGAAGCCGCAGAGTTGCGATGAAGACAGCATCCGATAATGTGGATGATCTGATTTCCAGTCTACAGCTGGAATATAACAAGGCAAGACAGGCTGCCATTACCCAGGAAATAACCGAAATTGTGGGCGGCTCCAGTGCTGTATAGAAAAGGGGCAATCATGCAGAATATAGGAAAAATCGTACAGGTGATCGGCCCTGTTGTAGATATCCGTTTTACACCGGATCATTTACCGTCGATCAAAAATGCTATTACAATTACCCAACAAGATGGTTCACAGATGACAGCAGAAGTGGCTCAGCATGTTGGAGATGATATTGTCCGTTGTATTGCGATGTCTTCTACAGATGGATTAGAACGTGGTATGGACTGTATTGATACGGAAGCACCAATTGAAGTACCAGTTGGTGATGAAGTACTTGGACGTATGTTCAATGTATTAGGAGAACCAATTGATGGTTTAGGTCCTATCAATGCAGAAAAGAAGATGCCGATTCATCGTGAAGCACCAACATTTGCAGAACAGCGTACAGGTTCTGAAATCTTGGAGACAGGTATTAAAGTCATCGATCTTCTCTGCCCATATGCAAAGGGTGGTAAGATTGGTCTTTTCGGTGGTGCTGGTGTTGGTAAGACTGTTTTGGAACAGGAACTGATTCATAATATTGCCATTGAACATGGTGGACGTTCTGTCGTTGCAGGTGTTGGTGAAAGAACACGTGAAGGTAACGATATGTACTACGAAATGAAGAATTCCGGTGTCTTAAAGAATACTGTCCTGACATATGGACAGATGAATGAATCACCAGGTGCAAGAATGCGTGTTGCATTATCGGCTCTTACAATGGCAGAGTACTTCCGTGATGAGGAACATCAGGATGTTCTGTTGTTCATTGATAATATCTTCCGTTTCACACAGGCTGGTTCGGAAGTCTCTGCGTTACTTGGTCGTATGCCATCTGCCGTTGGTTATCAGCCGACATTAGCTACGGAAATGGGACAGTTACAGGAACGTATTACTTCAACAGATAAAGGTTCTATTACTTCTGTTCAGTGTGTTTATGTTCCAGCCGATGACTTAACAGATCCAGCTCCGGCAGCTACATTCTCCCACCTTGATGCTAGACTTGTATTGGATCGTAGTATTGCGGCTCTTGGTATCTATCCAGCCGTTGATCCATTGGGATCATCTTCACGTATGCTCGATCCACTTGTTGTCGGCGAGGAACATTATAAAGTAGCGCGTGAAGTACAAGAAATTTTACAGAGATATCGCGAATTGCAAGATATTATTGCCATCCTTGGCATGGATGAACTTGGGGAAGAGGATCGTAAGATCGTTAACCGTGCAAGACGTATTCGTAACTTTTTATCTCAGCCATTCAGTGTTGCGGAACAGTTTACGGGTATGCCTGGTGTTTATGTCTCTGTTAAAGATACAGTCCGTTCTTTCCGTGAGATTTTAGATGGAAAATATGATGACCTTCCAGAAGCAGCGTTCTTATCTGTCGGCACAATTGAAGATGTCGTCAAGAAAGCGGAGAGTCTAAAATGAGTATACTTCATGTCCGTGTTATAACCCCGGAAGGCATCTATAAAGAAATGGATACTCCTATTATTAATATTCAGACAGAAGATGGCGACCGTGGTGTTCTACCAGAACATATGCCACTTGTAACCATGTTACGGATTGGTAAGATGACATGTGACGAAGATGGAAAGCGTAACTATTACGCAGTTAATGGTGGTTTGTTCTACTTCCGCAATAATACGGCGGAAATCCTAACAGACGCGATTGAAAATAAAGAAGATATTGATTTAGAACGTGCTGAACATGCAAAGGAACGTGCTGAAGAACGTATTCGCTCAAATGATCCGAATATTGATTTAAAACGTGCTGAAATTGCATTGAAGAAAGCCATCAATCGCATACAGATAGCGAAAATGTAATGAAAATCCTGTAGGTCTCTACAGGATTTTTTATGTCGTTATTAAGAAGTATTCTGCATAAAACTTCTTCCTCCTGTCTTACGATATATATACACAGAAGAAAAGAAAAACCTTATACATTTTTGTATAAGGTCAAATGGCTAAAGCATGACAGAGTTCTGCTACATTTTGTTTCTGATTTGGAATATGGGATGTAAAAGGATTTCTTACCTGTAAAGAAAGATGTAGTTCGGTATTATCAAAACAAATACGTACGAGTCTTTGTCCAGGTAGGATACCTCGTTGGTTTTCATAATTTCGAATATTCTTGATTGGAATAACGATTTTCTCTTGTATATTGGAGATATTCATATGACTCATAATGACCATCACAAGATAGTGTTCGGTCACACCGCAGTAACAACAAAGGTTATCAAAAATACTTAAAGATTCAAGAGCGAATTTACCCATGTCAGAATCATCTGAGATTATACACCATACTTTTGTACGATAAGATTCATGGTCTGGACGTACTTTCTCAAGCATTTCGTGCATATCTTTTTGATTCATGAAGTGTTTCATATTTTCCTCCGTAAAATACAACGATACTAATGTACCATAAAGCCTAAAGGAATCCAGTACAATCTTGTAAATGACGTGTAAAAAAAGAATAGATACGAATTCCTTAAGAAATCATGTGATTTTTATAGTCCTCCCGTTTTAAATGAAAACGTTTCGTGTTAAAGTTATTCTAATGAAATAAAGGATATTTCAAATACATGGTAAAGAAATTTTATTACGGATTAGTAAGCCTTAAATATTCTTATTTTATGTTCGGTATTCCACTGATTATTTTCATGATTGCCTTTATGATGACAAAGAAAAAGACACCAGGTCTTAAGATTGCCATCGGTATCTGTGCAATAGCTTTACTTTTGATCTTAGTTATCTATTACAGAGATAAGCATAGAGTACGTAAAGCATTAAAAGAAGTTAAGAATATAGAAGAATATGAAACAGGTGGTATGATGGACTGTACTTATATTTTAAAGACTCGTATATTGGCATGTTACGATTTAAAAGTACAGGAAGTCTATATAAAGAATATTCAGATTCTAGAAAAAGATGGAGAAACCAAAAAGGGAAGAATTGTACTGAAGGCGGAAACGACAGAGGGGGATGTCCGCATGAGTGCAAGATCGATGGAGGAAGCACAGCGTTTTGTTGCTTTCTTGAAACATGAAAATTCAAATGTAGAATTGAAGAACATTACGCCAAGAGGAAAAGGAACATTAAAAGAACTTGGTGGTACGACAGATTAGAAAGAGAGTGTGTTTATGGAAAGATCACAGAAAGAATTGATGCGTATTTTAACGCAAAGATTTATACAGGTCACATTATTCGATGGATCGATTCATACTGGATATATTGGGAATCCAGAAGATTTTCGTGGGGATGAAATGCCTTCTACAATGGTATTGATCAATGGTTTGATGCGCGATATTGTCAATGTTGGGGATGTTGTAGATGTGGATTTCCCTAAGCGTGAAGATACAACAGAAATTCCAATCTGCGATACAGTATCCATGAATAAGAATCATGAATAAGATTGTATAAGGGGATACAATTTTTTTTAAAAGACATCCATAGGGGAGTGAACCCCAAATTTAGGACAAAAGACTACACAGATTGTACGGCCTGATTTCTTGCTTGGCAAGGTGTCAGGCCTTTTCTTTTGAAATTCA